>JAHFFY010000070.1 GCA_023247705.1 Candidatus Omnitrophota bacterium
GATTTCGACCGTTTTAAAGTCGTCAATGATAGTTTGGGTCATTTGATCGGAGACCAGCTCATTATTAAAATCAGCGAACGGGTCAAAAAGTGTATCCGCTCGGGAGACACGCTTACGCGCCTGGGCGGTGATGAATTCGTTGTGCTGATGGATGATATCAATAATGTCGAAGATTCTATTCGGATTGCTGAACGTATTCAAAAAGAAATTTCGAATTCGTTCAAGTTAGCCGGCCAGGATGTTTTTATTACTGCCAGCATCGGCATCACCGTTAATTCTCATAAGTCTGAAAAACCCGAAGACCTGATTCGGGATGCTGACACGGCCATGTACCGGGCGAAATCTTTAGGGAAGGCGCGCTATGAAATTTTCCAGGAAGATATGCACCAGCGTGCCGTGCATATTTTGAACCTTGAGGGAGATTTGAGACAGGCCATTGAAAAGAAAGAACTTTATCTTAATTATCAACCGATTGTTTCTATCAAGGATGGCCACTTGACCGGCATGGAGGCTTTGATCCGATGGCATCATCCTCAGCGTGGCCTTGTTAGTCCCAGTGATTTTATTCCATTGGCCGAAGAAACAGGAATGATTTTAAATATCGGCGAATGGGTTATTCGCACCGCTCTTAATCAATGTAAGGAATGGCGAGAGGCGGGATATCCGCAGCATCTGGCAATTAATTTTTCGGCCAAGCAGTTTCAATATAAAGGATTGATAAATTTCTTAAAAGAAACGATTCAAGCAACAAAGGCCGATGCTTTAACGCTGGAAATTGAGATCACCGAGAGTGTTGCCATGCAAGATGTGGATTTTAGCGTTCAGACGCTCCGAGAACTGCAGAAGCTCGGTTTTCAGATATCCATTGATGATTTTGGGACGGGTTATTCATCGCTGGGATGTCTGCAGATCCTTCCCCTTAACAGTTTAAAAATCGACCGCTGTTTCGTTCAAAATTTACTGGATAATCAAGGTAATGCCACAATCACCAAAACTATTATCATGATGGCGCATAATCTGGGTTTCAAGGTTATTGCCGAAGGCGTCGAAACAAAAGAGCAATTGGATTTCTTGCGTCAAAATCGCTGCGACGAAGCACAAGGATTTTTAATCTGCAAACCACTCCCCGCCGATGAAATTTTTGCATTCATTAAACACCACCAAAACAAACTCATCTAGTGCTTTGTCAAACCCGTTTTTAATAGTTGATTCCTCGCGATACTTTGAAGGAAATCAACTATGATTGAGCTTCTTTCTATTAAACGAAACTCTAAATCTCTCGCTCCCGACATCGATGATGGCGAGAGATTTAGAGTTGGAAAGGAAAAGCTCAATAAAAACAAAATTGACAAAGTACTAGGATTTAATCCAAGCGACCACTAAATACCAAAGCGAATTACTTCCGATCATGCCGGGAGGCATATTGTTGAGGGTGGCAGGAACTTGAAAAATCGCCGGGACATTGGTGCCCATATCAAAATAATTGGAAACAAGGCTCCCCATGATATTGGTCTGTTTTTGAGCCACAACCTTATCTTCAGCAAAAAACAATCCCATGACATTAATCGAAGCCTCATTAAACGTGATCACATTCGGGGTCATAATCCCCATGATTTTATCCGGAAATGAATTGTTGCCGCTGGTGACCAGATTGACATTAATCCCGACATTCCCCGTCACAAGCAATGACCCTTTGCCGGTATAATTAATCGTCTTATTCGAACCCGCCTTATCCATCTTGAGATCTCCTGAGTTATCCACATAAACAATCCCGCTGACCGCCATATTGCCGTTACCATCCATACTGATACTCCCCTTGGCATTCGATAATGAAAAATTTGAATTGGGAGTAAGATTAGCCAGGGTGTTTAACTCAGAGGCGCTGGAAACAACAAGGGCATTCGCTTTCAAATAATCTTTATAGGTCGCGTAACCTTGATACGGCGTGTTTAAACTCGGGAAGGAAACCGCATCGCCTAAATCATACGCGTTCGTTGTGCCGTTATCTGAAAAAACACCGCCGGTCCCCTGGTTGCCCCCGTAGCCATCCGTCACATAAACAGCGTCGACTGTTTCTTTCGTTGAATTACCCGCAACATTAGCTTCGCCCACACTCGCCGAACCGCTGACACCCACAACGCCATGTTTGACTCGTAAAACAGCATTTAAGGTCTCCACTGTTTCTCCATTAAAAACAGTGGTCGGCAAAGCCGGGGCTTTCGCCGATAAAGCCGCCGGAATGCCAGTGTAATTATTTCCCACCAGTTGGGCTGTCCCTCCCATATTGATTGCAAAATCACCAGGGGCAAGACCAGTGCCCAGAATATGCACTGAACCGCGAATATCCACATTACCATTCACCATCTGCCCTGATGCGCCCGCTCCCGCAAAAATGACATTCCTCCACGGGGAAAGATCAACCATCTTCACATAAACCGTAATTGTCTGCGTAACGCCGGAGATAGTTCCCCGCGCTTGTAACCAAATATTCTGACTACCGTCATTTTTTAACTGAACCGTATAGCTTCCGTCGTTCAATGCTGTTGATGAATAGGGAATTGTATAATAACTAGCGCTATTCGGGCCGATCATGTACCCGTTAACATTACCGTCAGACCAACTGGGGGTTCCGACCGCGTTGACGAAATCCTGGCGCAAATCATACAGACCGCGTTCAATGCCGGCCTCGGCAACATGAAAAGCCACGGTCGTTAAACGCTCCCGCTCCGCCAAACGAGCTTCATTCGCGGTGACCAGGATAAAGGCTTCACTAATTCCTAATAAAAGAACGATCACAAAATAGGAAATAATTAGAATACTTCCTCTTTCATTATTCAGGAACTTGAAATGTTTTAATGTTTTTCTAAACATATTATGTATTCCTAATCTGAACCTTAAAATTAAAAGGATATTGCATCGTTAATCCTTTGACCGATATTTCTTGCGCAGTGATATTGACTTCCAAAATGTTTGAAGATGATGATTGTCTTCGGAATTGAATCGTCTGAATATTTTGCGCAATCACCCTCGTCCCACTAGCATCAATCCGCTGTAATTGATTCCCTCCAGTCCCTCCAAGAATAAATCTAATGGTCGAAGCATTCCAGCTAATCGATCCACCTGAAACGCCAGATGGCGTTTTAAAGGTAATCTGGTTGTACCAGGTCCCGTTGGCTGGAACATCGGCAATCGACGATCCTCCCGATTGACGCAGGTCATTGATCATCCAGTCCATCGCATTGCGGACTTGTTGCTGCATTTCAATCCTGGTTTTATTGGTTTCCCACGAACTTTGCCCTGCGGCGAGCACGGTATATAAAGAGGCAAGCACAAACGAAAAAATCAGAACAGTCATCATCGTCTCAACTAAAGTGAACGCTTGGGAGGATTTCCAGAAATTTAATTTTTTACCTGGTTCGATTTTCATATTTACCTTCTTGTAATCATTCCCATGATCTTGACCGGCGCGTCAAGCCTGCCGTTTCCATTCACATCTTCTCCCGAATCAATTGTGCCGTTTAAATTCGTATCTTCACCGAGAATCCGCCCATATTTATTACGCCAGCTTACATCGACTTCCAGACACAGCAGCTCCGTGTTGCAAGGAGCCGTTGTTGTGTCAATATAAATTACGCCCTGTCCGGTCATCCCGCTCACGCTGAACTTGTTGCCGGGGGTTCCTCCGGAAGCATAATCGGTTGAAATCAAACTATAAGCATGATTACGTATCTCTTCTATTTTATTTTGGGCGGCATCGACCGCCAGCGATTTATTTCCCGCCATTTCTCCTTGAACTGAGGTATACAAAAAAAGAGAGATCAATCCCACCAGCGTTGTGGACAAAATGGCTGTCACAATGATCAACTCGACTAACGTAAACCCGCTCTTAGATTCTTTGGCGATCATTCTTTGTCTCCCATGAAAAAGCCTATCCTGTTCGACAAATAGGATAGGCCTAGAACTCTTTTTAGCTCCTGATTCGGTAGCCAGGCTATCCTAAACTTAGGACCCTCAGCTTTGCGCCGCCGGGTTACCCCGACTTTGCCATTATCGTCAGACACACTTCCGGTTAAAGTATATACCATTTTGGCAATATTGCTATCTAGTTTGATCTGGCTCAACAAGAGGTGGGGAATTAAGTTTTTCAATTTTTAAAAGCGCTCCCGTTTCATCGTATAATCTTGCCTCTACCAATTCGCCTTTAATATTATAAGATTTGGTAAAACGCTCCCGGTTTCGATTCGTGATATTCCATTCGTACATTAAAGTCCCATCCCGGTAGTAAGCTTTTCCAGCTCCGACTTCTTTGCTTTTGCTAATCAACAAAGCATCCTCAAAATCCTCCTCCAAGCGCAATGTTCCATCAATAAAATATTCTTTATTCCGAATGATTCGGCCGGCCTCGTACATGGCTTCCCGCTTTTTTTCACCTCCTTTGTAATATTCAAGATATTCTCCATGCCGTTGTCCATTACGATAAAATTTTTTCCCGAACGTCTCTGTCGTCTCGTTTACAAAACGAACTTGCCCATCCGGGAGATCGCCGCTCGCATCGTAAATTTTGTCCCCCTCAAATTTAAACCGGCCGATTTCCTGACCATCGACCCAAAAAACACTTTCCTGGTAAATGCGGTTGGGATCAAGATGGATTCTTTCGATAATCTCCTGACCGGCGTATTTATTACTATTGGCAACGGCAGCGACTCGCGGCTGGACAACCGGTGGTTTTGTAGGTTCCGGCTCGTTAAGCATTTTTGAAAAAAAATAATTCAACAAGAGGATGGAGACAAAAAGGATGATAATCAGCAGCCCAACTTTTTTAGGAATCATAATGGCATTATAATCGTTCGTTATACGAGTGTCTATAATAGGATAAAAAAAATACACAAGAAACGTCATCGTCTAAGCGCTAACGATACCGTTCGAAAAACTGCAGAATCAATCACTTCACAATAAGCTCAGGATCTCGACATCGGGCACAGCGACGCGCTACTTCTTGGCGGTTTATTCCGCCACCGATTTCAGCTGGGCTAGGCCCTGTTCGAACTAACCGCCGACCATTTTATCGCAGTTCATAAAAAGGCCGAAAGCTTTGGATACAAAATTATTCTTGCCGAACATGCTCCAGGTCACGACCGTTTGGTTCTCCTCGGTTTTAAAGGCGAACTCTGCGGTGTTGGTGGCTTGGAACGGTTTCAGGAATTCAAGTTTGATGCGGATGAGTTCATTCGGCCGGCTTTCGATGATCGTGTTGCTTCCTTCGCCGATCTGGTTGTTACCGGCCCACCGGAATATTGCGCCTGTACCAACTGTCGGGCCTTCGAATGAATTCTTGGCCGCCGGATCGAGTTTGGCCCACGGCGACCACGCCTCCCATTTATGAAAATCGTTGACCTGGCCGAAAACGACCGCGGCCGGGGCCGCAATCCTGGTTGTTCGCGCAACGCGAAACTCGTTGGGTTGTATGGCAACGACTCCAATAAAAATGACACCGACAACCGCAAGAATGATCAAAATAAAATTCATAACGTATTCTCCTTTTTATTGATCGGCGACAAAATCCGTAAGACGATCCAATGATTGGTTCCAGCCCTCGTTCATCCCGGTGAGATAGGGCGCCGCCTCCGGAGTGCGGTTCACAACACTCGCGTGCAGCGTGAGTTTCGTTTTTTTGCCTTGTGTGTCGAAGGTCATCGTGGTTAAAACTTCAAAAAGAGGTTTCCCATTTTTGTCTAATGCCGCACTGATAAAAGCGAGCCGTTCAGGCTCGACGATTTCTCGAAAAGAACCCGTCATCGGATAAATGGTCCCGTCAGGCCCGCGCATGTCAATGCGGATGCCGCCGCCGCAACGAACATCAAGTTTACAAACCGGATTGGTGAATCCTTTCGGCCCCCACCACTGCGCCACCTGATTGGGATCGGTCCACGCCTCCCACACGCGTTCGCGCGGCGCGTTTATAACACGTGAGAGGACAATCTCGCGGTCAGATGTATTTTCATTCTTCAAAATTTCTCCTAAATTTTTGGTCAGCCCTTCCAAGATGCCGGTCCAGCCCTTTTGCGTGCGCTCCTCGTATTCGAGCCAGACATCTTCGTGCTTTAATGTCAATTCACAACCTTTTTTTAACGGCTTGATATCGATAGTCACCAGCGTATCCGGAAATCCCGGCCCACCGAATGTAAAGACCAAACGCCTGGGACGATCGATTTCCAGATATTGACCGTGATGCTCCGCCTTGATGTCGCCGCGCTGTTCAATGATCGTAAATTTTCCCCCCACGCGCGCATCGATTTCCACTTTAACCATCTTTCCCGTTGGGGTCGCAAACAGCCATCGGCCGGTGGATTTCGGATCCAGCCAGGCATCAAAAACTTTCTCCGGCAGGGCATCAAAGCGTCGGGAGACACAAACAACTGTAATCGGTTTACTCATGTTTTCTCCTTCTCTAATATAATTACTTAAAATCTGGATGTCGTTATTTTTTTGTTTTTGCCAAATATCCTTCGAGTTGTTCCAAAGTCCCGGTCCAGCCCTGGTTCATGCTGCCCATTCCCTCTTCGAATGTTTTGCGTTCTTCCGAACTCGGATTCAATGGCGACGACTGGATCGTAAAAGTAGTCTTGCCATTTTTCTCGGTGAAGGTAAATGTCGAAAGCATTTCAAGCGGCCAGCTCTGGTGCATCGGGTGACGGGTCACTGCGCCTTTCTCATCGGAAAAAGAATTGACGAAGACAATCCGTTCCGGGGCTTTGATCTCGCGGTAAACGAATTTTCCCCACATCTCATGGCCGTCCGGAGAACGAAGGCAGTAATGATAAATACCGCCGGGACGGAAATCCATTTTAGCGACACGACCTTTAAAGCCCTTCGGCCCCCACCACTCCTGCATGCGTTCCGGTTCGGTACACGCCTTCCACACAAGCTCCCGGGGTGCGTTGAAAACTCTCGAAATGGTAAATACCGGTTCTACGGCATTCTGAGTGTTCTGAGATTCTTTTGCGTTCATGTGAAATCCTCCTGTAACGTGACGTTATTTCTTAGACGGTTTTTTCTCAGGTTGTTCCTTTTTGTGAATTCTTGAGATATTCATCCAAGCGGTCCAATCGTTCCTCCCAGAGTTTGCGGTGATCGTTGATCCACTGAAAGGCTTTGTTCATGCTTTTTTGCTGAATGGCGATCCGGTGTTCGCGGCCCACGACTTTACGTTTGACGAACCCGGCTTGCTCAAGAATGCGGATGTGTTTGGAAACGGCGGGAAAGGATATGGCGAAGCGCCGGGAAAGTTCTGAAATCCTGCGCGGTGATTTTGCGACCAGTTCCAGGATCTCCCGGCGGTTGGCGTCAGCCAAGGCGTAAAAGGTATGGCTCAAATCATCTTTATAATATTTAACCATATGGTTAAATATTAACGTAAAATAATTTTTTGTCAAATGATTTTTCAATGGTGCGTCCATTTCTTATTGCGTGAAAATTACTGGGCAGGGGCTTGGGGCACGCTCGGTGGGATCTTTGGCTCAAGCCCCAAGACGGATAAAACATTATTGATGCGTGTTAAACCGATGATCTCCGGGGAGAAACCATCCACGCCCGCTTCCAAAAACGGCTGGATGGCGGCCGGATCAAATTGAATATTTCCTCGGGACCCTTGACGATTAAGCTCAATCTCATTCAAATCAATACCACCAAACTTGTCGGGAGCCAATTGCGCTTTATCGGCAAAATAATCAACCATATCAATGGTGGGGGCCGGTGCGCCCAGAGACAGCTCCAGTTCCTTCCTGCGCGCGTCTTGCTGCAGGGTTGTTTTAGAGTATGAAACAACTTTGACGCCGTTAATACGCGTTGATACATTGATTTCCTGTCTTTGGCGCGTCAAATAAGCGTCCAGGTCATCGGTAAATTCTGTATTACTCACTAAACTGGGATTGGGTCTCAAATACCCGATGACAAAGAAAAACTCATCATCTTCCCGTCCATATTTGTGCCTGATATTGGCCTCGACTTCAAATTCTGCTCTGATGCGCGAAAGGAGTGTCCGATCGCGCGCCCGCCCCTTCATCACAATCAAACCATCGGGAGTCACGCGGATCACTTGATCTTGTCTTCCTTCTTTAAGAACCCTCGGCCCTAAATCCACGTCAAAGGGTTGCTGCTGCTGGGACCAGGTCAGCACATGACCTAAATTCATTTTCTGAATTTCCTGCCCTTTTGCCGCATCGGATAAAAACTGGCTATATTCCAAATCTTCCGGCAGCAAAACATCTTGCCGGTTACTTTTTTTGACCCCATCCAGCCCAATCAGGGTCGCGTGCACATCGTCCAAGCCATACAACACCAGTGCGTCCGCCAAACCATGCCGCGCAAAAATTTCCTGAAAATTTCTCTGCTCTTGGGCGATATAATCTTTGAAGGTTTGTTCAAACGGTCCCCCCATCACCAGGGTCAGGCCGAGACTGGTCTTTTCACGATTGGTATTCATTTCCTGAATTTTGCCGAGATCAAAGTTCAGCATCGCCTTGTCTCCCCGCAAAACATCATTGGGGCCAGACAAAGGGAATTCTTCCGGCTCCTTCGGCGTACCGGGCGCAGCGATATCTTGCAACACAATGGTCTCTCCATTTTTTCCTTTAGGAACGATCTCAATCCCCAGTCCATAACTATCACCAACCACCTGGATGGCATCGGATTGCTGTATCCGTCCAATCGGGATATCCTCATCCATAATCCCGCCCGAAAAATATTTTCTGGGAATACTCTCTTGAGACAATTGATCGTAATCCTCCTTGAATCCATCTCATAAATAGAGTTTAACGAGCATAAGTATTGAAGCTAACTGAACCATAGCCAGAAAATTCTCAGGATGATATTCATAACGAACAACCAAACGTCTAAAACGATTGAACCAA
>JAHFFY010000017.1 GCA_023247705.1 Candidatus Omnitrophota bacterium
GTTCAATCGTTTTAGACGTTTGGTTGTTCGTTATGAATATCATCCTGAGAATTTTCTGGCTATGGTTCAGTTAGCTTCAATACTTATGCTCGTTAAACTCTATTTATGAGATGGATTCTACTAAAACCAGAAAAATGGGGGTACTGAATAATATCTTTTTCATTCCTTCTTCAATCATTTCATCTGTATCTTGAATGCCTCGATGCCGTTTTTCATCAACATCACAACCGTCACGGGTCCAACCCCTCCCGGAACCGGTGTGATATAGCTAGCCACTTTCTGTGCAGTTTCGAATTCCACATCCCCTTTGACAGCATCACCCACTTGGTTTATGCCGACATCAATGACCACCGCCCCTTTTTTAATCCATTCCCCTTTAACCAAGGAGGCCTTGCCAGCCGCTACCACCAGGATATCGGCTTTCTGTACATGTTCGATTAATTTTCCGGCTTCACTGGTGGCGATGTGACAAACGGTGACGGTCGCATATTCCCCTAACAAAAGCAAACTCAGAGGCTTTCCCACAATCTCGCTATGTCCGATGATGACAGCCTCTTTGCCTCTTAGGGAAATTCCCGTCGATTTAATGTGTTCCATCACGGCCGCCGGCGTACAGGGAATAATTGTGGTTTCTCCTAAAATCATCTTGCCAATGTTCGTCACATTAATGCCTTCCAAATCTTTGTTAACATCGACATAATTCGCAACGATCCGATAATCAATGTGGGACGGAAGCGGTTTGTGGATCATAATGCCATTCACCGCTGAATCCTGATTGAGCCGTTGTACGTAGGCAATCAATTCATCTTGCGATGTTGCAACCGGAAAGCTGATCAACTTATAATCGATCCCGATTTGTTTCGCCGTTTTCTTTTGCGAATTCGCGTAGGAACACGCGCTGTGACTATCTCCCAACACGATATTGACAAAACGAGGAACCTTGCCGGTCGATTTCTTGATCGTCTGGACTTCAGCGCTCAACTTCTCCCTGATCTTATTCGCGAGAGTTCTTCCATCCAGAATTTTTGCATCAGAATTGTTTAATGATGCGGGCGTCATTGATTGATTTTCACGTTGACCTGAGCGGACTTAAATGCCGCCAGAAGCAATTCAACCGCAATTTCGATATCGGAAAAAAGATTCTTATTCCCATAACGCACCAAGGCCGGGGTCAACTGAATAGCCTTATAAACGGATCGGCATACTTCTTGAGGGATTCGTTTGGCCTCTTTGAGAGCGGCCTTCTTTTCTTTTGCGGTGGCATGCCGGGTTTTGACGACTTGCAAATACGCTTGCGCGTCTAGATCAACGAGTTCTAAAAATTTTTTTCGCAAAATTTCGCTCTGCCGAAGCACCGTCATAATTTTTTTCCTCAGTATTTGGGACTGATTCGGATTGATCGAATAATTCGCCACCATGGAAATGAGTGCTGCGCCCAACGCCGCCGCCAACGCCGCTGCCGATCCTCCCCCGGGGACAGGTGATCTTAAAGAAAGTGCGTTCAAATATTTTATTAATGTATAATTTTGATAATTGGTCATGCTAAGGATGAAGATTTACTCCTTCGAGAGAATATGCTCGTTGGTTGCAGGAATTCAAGATCAGAACACCTAAATTTTATTTAAATTGGACATCTGCAGGGAACAGGAAAATTTTTGTAATGTTAAGTTGTGGTCAACTCGAGGAACTTTATCTTTTCGTTATGGACGTATAATAACCCATGCATTTTTATTTTTCAATAAATTCCTTATTTTTTTACAGAGATAATTCAAATGCGTCTTTGCACAAATCAATTTCTTCATTTCCGGATTCATCAAAAAGAATCGACACAACATCAAACCGCGCTTTGATCTCCTGATGAGCATAATGGCTGTTTAAATAATATGACGCGACTTGAGACATTTTACGCTGTTTGGACGATGAGATCGCTTCAAATGGACTGCCGAGCCGTTCGCTGGATCTGGTTTTGACCTCAACAAAACAGATCTGGTCATTCTCCCTGGCAATGATGTCAATCTCGCCTAATTTGACACGATAATTTCGTTGCATGATTTTATACCCTTGCGACTTAAGAAACTGAATGGCTAAAACCTCTCCTTTGTCACCAAGCGTTTTTTTCTGCAGCATTTTAGCTCACCCTGAATGTCCTGCGATGGATCGGACAATGGCCTAATTGTTTTATCGCTTTGCGATGTGATTCAGTCGGGTATCCTTTATGATTTTTAAAACCATATCCTGGAAAAACGCGGTCATACATATTCAGGATACGGTCCCGCATGACTTTCGCAACAATCGAGGCGCAGGCAATGGAAAAACTCAACGAATCTCCCGCCACGATTGTTTGGTAGGAATAAGGCAGTTCCGTTCTAAAGCGATTACCATCGACCAAAAGAAATGTTTTACGCTGTACAGGTAATCGATCAACGACCTGTTGGATCGCTTGTTGCATGGCAAGAAAAGTCGCGGTCAGAATGTTCACCGTATCAATCACAGTTTCATTGATGATTCCGATCCCGACATAAGCGTTTTGCCAGATTTCATCAAACGCTATTTCCCGCTCTTTGGAACTAATCTTTTTGGAATCATCAATCTTAGCGACAAAACGACGGGTTTTTAAAATGATGGCTGAGGCGACGACCGGTCCGGCTAACGGACCCCGGCCTGCTTCATCAACCCCGATGATGAAATCAAATCCATTTTGCAGGGCTTGATCTTCGTAATAAAAGGGATTATTCGGTAGGTTGCTGTTCTTTTTTAACGCGGGCACCTTTACCAACACGATCTCTTAAATAGTAAAGTTTCGAACGATTGACTTTGCCTTTGTTAACGACTTTTAAACTATCGATCACGGAAGAATGCAAAGGAAAAATTCTTTCAACACCTTCTCCGAAAGAAACCTTTCGGACCGTGAAGGTGCTTTTGATACCCCGGTGATTGATTCTGATGACCGTTCCTTCAAATGGGTGTAAACGAACCTTATCCGCTTCTTTGACCTTAACCTTCATTTTAACCGTATCCCCCACGTTAAATGCGGGCAGATCGGTACGCAATAATTTTTCTTCGATTGTTCTGAGTTTATCAATAACGCTAACCATCTGGAACTTACCTCCTATAACTTAATTCTATGATTTTTGCGGTGATTTGTTGAGCAAATCCGGTCGGTATTTTTTTGTTTTTTCGACTGACTGTTCTTGGCGCCATTTTTCAATGCTCAAATGATGGCCAGATAATAGCACATTTGGAACTTTCATGCCACGAAAATCTGCAGGACGTGTGTATTGCGGGTATTCCAGTAAATCATGAGTAAACGATTCGGTATCCAGCGATTCTTCCTTTCCTAAAACGCCGGGAATCAATCTGGTCAGACAATCGATCAGAACTAACGCCGGAAGTTCGCCTCCGGTCAAAACATAATCTCCGATGGAAATGCTTTCATCGATCATATTCTCTCTAACTCGTTCATCGACCCCTTCATAATGGCCGCAAACGATGAGGATATGTTTGTGGTGGGACAATTGCTGCGCGAGCGACTGGGTGAGAGGTTTTCCGGTCGGACAGGTTAAGATCGCGTGGACTTTTTTACGGCCCTTGATTTTTTTGACGGCGTCAAAAATGGGTTGCGGTGTCATGACCATGCCCGGACCTCCCCCGAAAGGACGGTCATCCACTTTACGGTGTTTGTCCTGCGTGTAATCGCGCAGATCATGAATCGTAATCTTCACCTTCTTTTTCTCCTGGGCCCTTTTCAAAATGGACTCATTGAGGACCGGCGAAAAAAGATCCGGAAAAATGGTGAGGACATCAAATCGTTTCATAGGATCTAAATCGCTTTCCGCTTAGAGACTGTTTAAAAAAATTATTTATTTTCCTGTTCGTAATCACTTAAAAATTTCTTTTGAAACTCAGCAAATACACCTTGTTCGATGGCTAAACGGATTTTTTTCATTACGTTCACGTAAAAATAAACATTATGATATGACAAAAGTCTTAATCCAAGGATCTCGCTGGCCTTAACCAGATGGCGGATATAACTGCGCGTATAATTTTGACAGGCAAAGCAATCGCAGTTTTTATCCAAGGGAGACTGATCCAAACTGTATTGGGCATTCCGGATGGTCAAGCGCCCGTAAGACGTAAAAGCTGTTCCGTTGCGCCCGTAACGCGTCGGGATACAGGTATCAAACATATCCACGCCGCAGCCGACCGCACGGACAATCTGCTCTGGCATACCAATCCCCATAAAATACCGAGGAAAATCCTTGGGAAGTTCAGGAATGACCCAGTCCAAGGTTTTAAACATCAAATCAACCGGCTCACCGACACTGACGCCGCCGATCGCGTAGCCGTCAAAACCGATCTCTAGAATTTCCGCAGCGGATTGTTTGCGCAGATCTTCATAGGTCGCCCCTTGAACGATGCCAAACAGAAGCTGTCGCGTTCGTTGCTGTTCATTGCGTAAAAAAAATTCTCTGGAACGCTTGGCCCAGGACGTTGTTCTTTTTAACGCTGTTTGCGCTTGTTTAAAATCACACGGGTAAGGCGCACATTCATCCAATGGCATCATTATATCCGAACCTAAAATCCCTTCAATCGCAATCACGCTTTCCGGTGTAAAATCACGCATCGTCCCATCTACATGCGATTGAAATTGAACCCCCTCATCATTGATTTTGCGCATTTTCGCCAAGCTAAAGACCTGATAGCCGCCGCTATCGGTTAAGATTGGTCCCTTCCAGTTCATGAACGCATGCAATCCACCCGCTTGTTCAATGACCTCCATGCCCGGACGGATAAAAAGATGATAGGTATTCGACAAAACAATCTCCGAGCCCATGCCCACGAGATCTTCCGATCCCAGGGTTTTGACGGTGGCATTGGTTCCGACCGGCATAAAAAAAGGGGTTTGAATTTCGCCATGAAATGTTTTTAGAACCCCACGACGCGCTTTGGTTGATGAATCTTCCTTAATCAGAGTAAACATGGTTCCAATATTAACATCAAAATATTTATTTAGCCATTTTTTTTAGCCCTCACAGGCCGACAATAATTTTACTTTTATATAATCATCATGCAATCGCCATAGCTATAAAAACGATATTTTTGGCGAATCGCTTCCTCATACGCCTCTTTGATCAAAAACGATGATCCAAAGGCCTCCACGAGCATCAGGAGCGTGCTTTTGGGTAAATGGAAATTCGTGATCAAAATATCCGTCAGCATGAATTGATAGCCGGGATAGATAAAAATGTTGGTCATACCGGAGAGTCCTTTTGTTTGCGCTTGGTGGAGGTGTTGTTGGACTGATCGGAAAACGGGCGGGGTGTCCCCCGGATCGAAATTTTTCGATTGGGGGGACACCCCGCCCGCGATCGCCAATTTCCGCGCAAACGTCTCCAGCACACGACAACTCGTGGTTCCAACGGCTACAATTTTTTGTCCCTTTGCTTTCGCGCGCATAACCGCTTGAACAGTTTTCGCGGGTAGCGCATAGCTTTCCGCATGCATAACATGCTGAGTTATGTCATCGGTTTTAACCGGTGTAAAGGTTGCGTAATTCACATGCAAGGTGAGCCGCTCGATTTGATGTTTTGCCAGACGAATCCGATCAAGAAGAGATTTCGTGAAATGCAAACCCGCGGTCGGGGCCGCGACCGATCCCGCACTTCGGGCGTAAACCGTCTGATAATACGTTTTATCTAAATCCCGGTCTTCTCTCTTAATATAAGGCGGCAACGGGATATGTCCAATCGATTTAAGGGATCGCTCGATATTTTTGCGGTTGAACCGAATAATCTTTTCGTGAGGATCTTTCAGTTGCGCGTAAATCGATCCTCCTGGAAAAATAATTTTCTCGTCAATTTTAAGCCGTCTTAATGGTTTGATCAGGGCTTTAAAACAATATCCGTCCCCCAGCGCATTCAACAAAAAAACTTCAACCTTTCCCCCTGTCTTCTCTCTTTTTCCGATCAGACGGGCCGGAATGACTTTGCTATCATTTAAAATCAAGAGACTTCCCATTGGAAGAAATTGTTCGATCTGCGCAAAGACATGATGAGTGATTTTTCCCGTCTTGCGTTCAATCACCATTAACCTGGCCTGGTCACGATCAAGAAGAGGTTGTTGAGCGATCAGCTCAACGGGAAGGATATAATCAAAATCATTTAGTTTCATAAAAACAAATGGCCTGCAGAAAAAATACACCGTTTTTAATTCAAACTTTTAAATTTCAGCGGTCTTTTTTGATAATTAACAATTTCAGCCGTTGGATAGTAATACTGCAAAATCTCTTCCGAGGAATAATGTTCCAAGGCCATCTGGCGCGCACCCCATTGACACAATCCCACCCCGTGCCCCCAGCCTTTTCCGATGAGATCCATATAATAGCCCTGCATGACAATTTCATAGTTGTTACTTTTAATGATATTCGGACCAATCATATTGCGAAAATCTTTACCCGATACCACGGCTGTTTGACCATCCCGCGTTGTGATCTGAAGTCGACGGATACGACCGCTTTCATTGCGTTCGAGGATTGTGATTTCTTTGATTAAGCCGAGATTGAAACCGTTTTGGTTCAGTTTGTCTTGAATGTCCTTTAACCGGAAATTTTTTCTCCAGTTGAAATGCGGTGAATTGCTGCAAAATGGACAAGTCGTTCCTTTTAACGGTAAAAGGTGTTCAGCCCAAAGTTCAGAAACATTTTCCGTGTGTCCCGCGCAGGTCGCGTGAAAATAAGCAGGCAAAATTTTTCCCTGATACATCAAGACCTGTTCCTGGGTCCGATTAACAGCCAGATTCGTCCGGTACCGTTCAGAAGTTTTACCGCCATAAACTTGTGAATAGATATCATTGGTCACATCAAAGTCAACGGTTGCATGCTGGATGCGGTAAATCGCGTAAGTCCGGGCGGCAATGGCCTGAGCCTTGAGAGCTTCGATAGGCCAACGCGGCGAGACCTCATGGTACAGCACGCCCTTAATATAATCTTCCAATCCAACCACATTCACAACAGTCATCCGGTGATTGGCCCCCAGAATGATATTAATTTTTCCTCGAAATTTTCTTTTCTTGATGGAAATCGTTGTATCGTACTGCGGTTGAATCTGAATTTTAGTGCAGGCGTATTTTTCATCCTTGATCATGATCCCATCGGCTGAAGCCGAGACTTTCACGTCTTTAAAACTATTGCTTTTTAAAAGCTGATGTCCGGAATTCAGTTCAACCAAACTAAACGGCCCCTGAACGGTCAGAACAAAATCAGTCAAATTCTGAAAGACAGCCACTCTGATCTCTTGATCGAGTTCCCCAACATCTCTCGAGAATGTATAACCAAGCGAACAGACAAGCAAATTTAAAACAAAAATGGATCGGATTATTTTCGACGGCATAAAAAAAGGATAAGGCTTAACAGCGCGCTGAGGATCAGGCTGGTCGTGAATGGAAAATAAAAAGTAAAATTATTTTTCTTAATCAATAAATCCCCGGGCAATCTTCCCAGTCCAGGAACTTTATTAAAAAATGTAAAAAGAACCCCAACGAACAGCAATGCGGCTCCGATAATCATAAACGATCGGCCGATCTCTCCCATATTTTCCCCCTTGTTAAACGTTGAAGAGTTCTCAGAAAAGTTTAAATATGATTTTGAGGTTTAAATTTATTCCGAAACAACGAGGTCGTGCTGATGTGGTTTAACGACGATTCCGTCAACTCCCTGCCACGGGATGTTCTTTTGAGGAAACCGATCTTGAGTAAAAATGGTTCAATCACATCAACAATCGTGTCGATCTCTTCATTTAATGTCGCCGCCAATGTCTCGATTCCAACTGGCCCGCCCTTGTAATGTTCGTCTATGACGCGGATTAACCGTCGGTCTTTGTCATCCAACCCGAACGCATCGATCCCCAAGGCTTCCATGGCTTGATCGATGATCTCTTTCTCAATTTGATTCGAATTCGATTTGACCTGCGCGTAATCCCGGACCCTTCTTAAAAGACGATTGGCGATCCGCGGCGTTCCGCGGGATCGTTGGGCAATTTTTGCCGCGGCATCAGAATCAATCTTCACATTTAATTTCTGAGCTGACGAAAATACAATCTTGGAGAGATCCTCAACTTCATAGAAATCCAAATGATGAAAGATCCCAAACCGGTCCCGCAACGGCGCGGCCAAAAGACCGCTTCGTGTGGTCGCTCCGATCAGCGTGAAAGGTTTCAAATTAAATTTAATTGTTTTGGCGTAAGGACCTTTGTCCACGATAAAATCAATTTGAAAATTTTCCATCGCAGGATACAAAAATTCTTCAACCGTTTTCGAAAGCCGATGAATCTCGTCAATAAACAGAATGTCTCCCCTCTCCAGATTGGTCAAAATCCCGATCAAATCACCCGCCCGTTCCACTGACGGGCCGCTGGTCACGGTGATGCGAGAGCCCATCTCGTTGGCAATGATATACGCTAAGGTCGTTTTTCCCAATCCTGGAGGACCGGAAAGTAAAATATGGTCTAACTGTTCGTTTCTTTTCTTCGCGGCCTGAATGAATATCCTGAAATTTTCCACCAATTCTTTTTGTCCGATAAAATCCTCTAATCTGTTTGGACGCAGAGATAGACTGATGACCTGATCCTCATCGGTCTCTTGATTGACAATCAATTTTCGGGTTTCTTCCAGCATCGTTTTAATTATTTTACGGATTGGGCGATTTAACCGGCGATATATTGTCTTTATTGCGTTCCATTTCGATCTCCTCAAAAGAATTGTTCTGCCGGACGACAATTTCTTTAAGACGGACTAACTCCAGGACAGCAATAAAGGTAACAACAATTTCAAGTTTTGATTTTGCTTGCGAGATGATTTCACTGAGCAGCACCTGATCGCGGTTGACAAAAAGATGCAAAATCCCGTGGACCTTCTGCTCAACGGTATGTTCTTCATGGGTTAACTCATAAATTGTTTCCTCCGGTGTCCGACGCAGCGATTGCGTGAAGGCGTTGATCAAATCAAAGAGACTGACCTCAAAAAAGACCTCTTTCGCGTCTTCGGTTAATTCCTTGCGCAAAGCTTCATCAACGACACGGCTGAACAAATCCTGTCGGTGCAATTCCTTCTCTTTTAAATTTTCGGCGACTTCCTTGAATTGCTTATACTCCAAAAGACGGCGGACCAATTCATCGCGCGGGTCGAGTTCTTCTTCCTGCTGTTCCTGAGGATCGGGCGGCAGCAACATCTTGGCCTTGATCTGAATGAGCGTTGCCGCCATGACAAGAAAATCACCGATCGCTTCCAGATCGATTAATTTCATCAATTCGATATATTCTAAATACTGTTCGGTAATTTGAGTGATCGGAATGTCATAAATATCTACGTCATTCTTTTTGATCAGATACAACAAGAGATCCAACGGACCTTCGAAGGCATCTAATCTGAATTTATACATCCCCATGCAATTCCCCTAAATAAATCTATAAAGGTTAAAATAGGATACTTTTCACTTCATTCATCGTTTTTTGGGCGATCCGTCTGGCTTTCTGGGCGCCTTCCAGCAGGATGTCATGAATGCGGTTTTTATCGCCTAGCATTTTTTTTCTTTTTTCCTGAATAGGCAGCAGCGTTTTCAATAATTGTCCGGCTAAAATCTTTTTACATTCCGTGCATCCCTTTTGGGCCATGGTGCACCAGTTATAAACATCCGGACTCTGGTCAGCAGCAAAGGCCTGGTAATAGCTGTAAACATTGCACTCATCCGGATGTCCCGGATCGGCAACTTTAAGTCTGCGGGGATCGGTAAACATGCTTTGAACTTTCTTCTGCATATCTGCTTCGCTGTCCGAGAGGTTGATGGTGTTTTGATAACTCTTGCTCATCTTGCGGCCATCGAGTCCAAGTAATCGAGGAGTTTTCGTCAAAATCGCTTCACAATCCGGGAACAAATCCTTTTTATACAGAAAATTAAACTTCCGCGCGATTTCCCGGGTTAACTCGATATGCGGAAGCTGGTCTTCCCCGATGGGAATAGCGTTGGCTTTATATAACAGGATATCGGCGGCCTGTAAAACAGGGTAACCTAAAAAAGCATAAGTTTGCAGATCGCGCGTCGTGATTTCTCTTAATTGTTCTTTATAGGTCGGATTTCGTTCAAGCCAGCCCAGAGGAGTGATACAGGATAAAATCATGCACAGCTCTAAATGTTCCGGAACCATCGACTGGACGAAAACGATCGATTTTTCAGGATCGATCCCGCAGGCCAGCCAATCTAACGCCATATCAAAAATATTTTCTGAAATCTGCTTGCTCTGTTCGTACTCACCCATCAAAGCGTGCCAATCAACAATCGAAAAAATACAATCGTATTGGGTCTGTAAATCAATCCAGTTCTGGATCGCGCCGACCAGATGGCCTAAATGCAGTTTTCCGGTCGGACGCATACCGCTAAACACGACTTTTCTCATAATTTTCTGGCTATTTTCTCTAATTCGTACGCCTCCAGGACATCTCCGGTTTGGATCGCATCAAATCCCTGCACGGTGATTCCGCATTCCATCCCTTCTCCTACATCCCGAACATCATCTTTAAACCGTTTGAGAGACGAAATAATATTAGAGAAAACAATCTCGCCATTCCGTAAAACGTCGACATTCGCCTTGCGCGATACTTTTCCTTTTTGAACAAAACAACCGGCGACGATACCCGACTTGCTTAATTTGAAAACCTGCCGCACCTCGATGCGCGCCATGAATTTCTTGCGGGTCTTCGGTTCGAGTAACCCTTCCAAGGCCTTACGCATATCGTTGACTGCGTCATAAATAATACGGTAGGTTTTAACATCCACAGGATGTTTTTCTAAATCTTGCTTGGCCCGTGTATTGATATCGACTTGAAAACCGATAATGATCGCATTGGACGCATCGGCTAGTATGACATCCGATGAATTGATTTCCCCAATCCCTTTATGGATAAATTTCAGCTGGACTTCTTCGCTGGGAATCTTGGCCAAAGAATCAATCAACGCCTCCAGTGAGCCTTGGACATCCGCTTTGACAATGACATTCAATTCCTTGATCTTGCCTTCCTTAATTTGCGAATAGAGATCTTCTAAAGTAATCTTGGAAGTCGATTGTAAGTTCTGCAGTCTGATTTGATCTTGCCGTTTTCCGGCGATCTCTTCGGCGGTTTTTTCGGTTTCGACAACGTAAAAAATATCGCCGGCTTCTGGAACAGCGGGAAGGCCTAAGATCTCGGCGGCGATGGATGGCCCTGCTTGTTTGATCGAACGTTCACGGTCATCAAACATTGCTCTGACTTTTCCATAAATCGCGCCAACCACAACGATATCGCCTTCATTCAATGTTCCGTTCTGAACGATCACACTGGCGAGCGCCCCTTTTCCGTGACTCATATGTCCTTCAATAACAATGCCGGTCGCCCTCTTATCATAATTGGCCTTTAACTCCAACAACTCCGCTTCGAGTAAAATCATTTCTAATAAATTATCGATACCATCCCCGGTCATAGCCGAGACACCGACAACAATCGTTTTTCCTCCCCAATCTTCGGGAAGCAAACCAATGTCGGCCAATTCCTTTTTGACACGTTCCGGATCGGCGCTGGACTTATCAATTTTATTCATCGCGACCACAATCGGAACCTGCGCAGCCCTGGCGTGATCAATGGCCTCTTCCGTTTGGGGCATGATCCCTTCATCAGCGGCGACAACCAGAACAACGATATCCGTAATATGCGCCCCGCGCGCCCGCATGGCCGTAAAAGCTTCGTGGCCCGGAGTATCAAGGAAAGTGATTTTACCTCTCGGATGGTTTACGGAATACGCCCCGATATGCTGTGTAATCCCGCCGTGTTCCTGATCCGCGACCTTTGATTTGCGAATTTTATCGAGCAAAGAGGTCTTGCCATGATCAACATGTCCCATAAACGTGACGACCGGAGCCCGCGGCTTAAGTAAGGAGGCATCTTCATCTTCCGATTTATGCGTTTCGATCAGCTGTTCTTCCTGGGTTTTAACTTTGGTGATATTGAATCCGAAACTTGCTGCGATCGCCCGGACAACCTCATCATTCAAACTCTGATTGATATTCGCAAAAATCCCCATTTGCATTAATTTCTTTAAGATCAAACTCGGTTTTTCCTGCAACCGAACCGCAAAATCCTTGACCGAAATCGGCAGATCAAGTTCCAGACTTTTCAAATGGGAAGTCGATTCGGATTGTGCACCTGCCATCGTTTCGGATGATTTCTTTTGTTCAATCTCTCCCGCAGTCAGTTCTTGGAAAAATTTTCCAGAAACTACAACTTTTACCTTCAAATTGACTTTGTCAGCTTCTGATACGGAAGCTGGTTTGGAATGATCTAAAGCATCTTTGGTTGGCAGCTCTTTCGCTGTTGGAGATGTAGAAAGTTTCTTTTTCCTTTTCTGCAGTGGTTTAACGCTGACAAATGGTTCTTCAATTTTGATCTTCGGTTTTTCTTTTTCCTTTTCTTTCTCGTTTTCCTTGTCCTTAGATTTGATTTCCGGTTTGACCGGGGACGCTTTTTTCTCTTTAACAACTTTTTCTTTTTCGCGAGGAGGCTCTGTTTTAACTTTTGCTTTCGTATCTTTCGTGGCTTTCGCTATTTCTTTCTCATCTGCTTTAGGGACCGATACGGGTTCAGGTTCGCGATGCACCGCTTTGGTATCTTTGCCTAATGCGCTACGCAAAACAGAGACAACCGCATCATTAAGCTCCTGCTCGCTATCACGCGCCTTAAGTTTGAACGATTTCAACTTCGTCAAAATAGTGTCCGAAGTGGTATTTAATTGTTTCGCTAATTCCGCTACTTTCATATCAATTACTCTTTCCCAAGAAGTTTCTTGGCTTCCTCTTTGATTTTTTCGGCTTTCACGACGCCTAATCCTTTAATCTGCGTTAGATCTTCATTGGAGGCATTGATAATCTTTTCTAACGAATCATAACCATTTTCAATCAATGCTACCTTCAATTTCTCTCCGACACCAGCCAATTGATCGAGAGAATTCGCTGCCTCGCTCTGACTTTCTTTCTCTTCTTTCTTCTGCTGCTTGGTTTGAGAATCAAGCCACTGGCTGGCGGAAAAAATATTCAATTCCCAACCGATCAACCGGCTTGCCAGCCTGACATTCTGACCATACTTGCCGATGGCCAGAGATAATTGATCCTCAGCAACAATGATGTTGGCTTTTTTATCCAGGTGGTTTAACTGAATTTGCGATATTTCAGCAGGCGAAAGCGCCGCCTGAATATATTCTTTCATGTCCGTCGCATAACGGACAATATCAATCTTCTCTCCCTGTAATTCGGAAACAATATTTTTTACCCTGGCCCCTCTCATGCCCACACAGGCGCCGACGCAATCCACTTTTTCGTCTTTGGAATAAACTGCAATTTTTGTCCGTTCTCCGGCATCGCGGGCGATCGCTTTCACTTCAACGATTCCCTCATAAATTTCCGGGACCTCTAACTCGAAAAGCCGTTTGACGAAATTCGGGTTGATTCTGGATAAAATGATCTGCGGACCCCTGGCTTCACGTTTGACATCCATGACATAGGCCCGGATACGGTCACCTTGCTTGAACTCTTCTTTGTTGGATTGCTCACTTTTCGGGATAAAGGCTTCTGTTTTCCCTAAATCAACGATAATATTCCCGCGATCGAACCGATAAACCGCTCCGCTGATAATCTGGCCAATTCTAGCATGATACTCGGTAAAAACCACATCTTTTTCCGCTTCCCGGATCTTTTGAATAACGACCTGCTTGGCGGTTTGAGCGGCGATTCGGCCAAATTCACTTGAACGGATTTCCTGTCCTCCCGCGAAGGCCGTCAACTTTCCGGTCTTGCGGTCCAGCGTGACGGTAATGTCTTCTTCTTTATCGACAGTCCAAATCTTTTTGGCCGCTGAGGCAACCGCAGATTCGACCGCTTGGATCAGAATTTCTTTATTGATGCCTTTATCTCTTTCGAGCTGTTCCAAAATTCCCAATAACTCACTATCCATGATCAATCCTTCCTTTTCTAAAAATTAATTTCTAATCTCGCTTTATTAATGAATGCCATAGGAATGATTACCTCTTGAGCGCTCTTTGTTTCAATGAGGACTCGATCATCATTAACACTTTTGATGAGTCCCACATGTTCCATTTTATTTTCAACAGACTGGGCAAGAAAAAACCGCACATTTCGTCCCATCATCCTGAAAAAATCCTTTACCGTCTTTAACGGCCGGTCCAGTCCCGGAGAAGAAACTTCCAAGACATAACTATTTTCGATTAAATTCTGCTGATCAATCAAATCTCCAAGTTTACGGTTGATTTGAGCACAGTCATCGATCGTGATTCCGCCTTTCGGTTTATCGATGAACAGTTCAATTCCCGTTTTCCCTCCCAAAGCATGAATATTGAGTTCAATCAAGACCAATCCAAATCCTTGAATAAGATCCTCTATCAATGGTGCTATCTTTTGAACCAGCATTTCATCCATAAGTATTTTCAATTTAACAGGGCGGCGATTTTGTTGACCGCCTCATCAATGTTGACCAGTAACGTTTCGTCCGTGCGTCGATTTTTAATTTCAATTTTGTTTTCGCTGACAGTTCGTTTCCCGAGGACCAGCCTGAAAGGGAGGCCGATCAAATCCGCGTCCTTGAAACGGATCCCGGCTGATTCATCGCGATCATCAAACAAAACTGAAATCCCTTTTTGCTGTAATTCGACATAAAATTTATTCGATAAATCCATGATCGCCTGGTCACTCGTTTGAACAGGAACAATTTCAAGATCGAAGGGCGCGACCTCCTTGGGCCAGATAATCCCTTTGGAATCATTGTTCTTTTCCACAACTGCCGCAATAAGCCGGCTGACGCCGATCCCGTAACAGCCCATAATGATCGGCTTTTGTTTGCCGGTCGCATCAAGAAAAACCGCGTTCATGGCCTGACTGTATTTCGTTCCTAATTGAAAAATATGGCCGAGTTCAATCGCAACTTGTTTTTCTAACCGTCCTGATTTACATTTCGGGCACAACAAGTTAGAAGGATCACCAGCGCTTTTAATCCCACCCTGAAAATGGCAGGACGAACAAGAATAAATTTCATCTTCACCGATCGGGGCCGGAACCATAAACTCATGCGAGATATCTCCGCCCATCGCCCCCGAATCCGCCTCCAGAACAACCGTCTTTAATCCACAGCGTTCAAAAATATTCTGGTAAGCGGTATACTGCAGTTGATAATTTTTTTCCAATCCGGCTTTGTCATCATCAAAGCTATACGCATCTTTCATAATAAATTCGCACGCGCGAACAACCCCAAAACGGGGACGGATTTCATCCCGAAATTTTGTTTGAATCTGATATAACGTCAACGGCAATTGCCGATACGATTGAACATAACTTTGAACCAGATCAGTGATCACTTCCTCATGTGTTGGTCCCAGACACATGGCCCGGCCTTTTTTATCTTCAAAGCGGATCATCACCTCGGCCAAGGTTACGTTTCTGCCGGTTTTTTTCCATAATTCGACGGGATGTAACGAAGGCAATAACAATTCATGCGCTCCCGCTTTGTTCATTTCTTCACGGATGATATTCTCGATATTTCTCAAAACTCGAAAACCTAACGGCAAATAAGAATATACCCCTGAGGTGAGCATATGGACTAGCCCGGCGCGCAACAACAGCTGATGGCTGACCGCTTCAACGCCTAACGGGACTTCTTTCAAAGTCGGTATAAAGAATTTACTCCAATACATTTTCTTGCCTCGGCATATTAATCAAAAAAACCGGCAGGGAGTTCGGCGTTTCTTTTGATGAGACTGTCGTAAAAAGACGGTTTTTTCTTGCTCATCACCCACGTGCCAATGACATTCCCTTCCGCTGTAATTTTCTCCTGTTTGAATTCAAAAATATTTTCCATCATCAATTTATCATCCTTTAAATCATATGAAAAATCAGTGATGTGGGTCACGCGACGGCATCCGTCTAAAAACAACTCGATATGAACAATCAGATCGATCGCGTGGGCAACTTGATTTTTGATTTCTTCAGTGCTCAGCCGGATCCCCGACAGCAAAAGCATAGTCACCATCCGGTTAAAACAATCCTCGGGAGAAGCGGCGTGAATGATCGCCAAAGAACCGGTATGCCCGCTGGAGATGGATTGAATCATATCCAACGCTTCTTCACCGCGGACCTCACCGATGATGATCCGGTCAGGACGCATGCGCAATGAGTTGATAAAAAGGTCCCGGATGCTGATCACACCTTTTCCTTCAATATTGGCTTGTTTTGATTGCAGACTGACAACGTGCTCCTGGAGAAGTCTTAGTTCGGACGTGTCCTCGATAGTGATGATGCGTTCTTCTTTAGGGATGTATCGGGATAAAACATTCACGATGGTTGTTTTACCGGTTCCGGTCGCGCCGCAAACGACAATATTTAATTTGGCTTTGATCCCCGCGACCAAAAAGGTCGCCATTTTTTCATTCAACATCTTTAGTTTTAATAAATCATCGATTGAGTTGATATCCGACGAAAATTTTCTGATTGTTAAAACCGGCCCGATCAACGAGCACGGAGGAAGAATGACATTGACCCGGGAACCGTCTTTTAAAGAAAAATCAACATAGGGAGACGATTCATCTACGCGGCGGTTTGAACCTGCAGCTGCAAGCATCTTCTGAATGACATGAATAAGATGTTTCGCATCGTCAAATTTGACGTTGGTCAATTCAATACGGCCTTTGCGCTGGATATAAATTTTATGCGGTCCGTTCACCATAATTTCGGAGATCGTTGGATCTTCAACCAGGGGTCTTAAAGGGCCTAAACTAACTAACGCTCCGACAATCTCTCGAACAATAGCCCCGCGCTCAATATCACCCAAAGCAATTTTATTTTCGGTACACAAATCATCGAGCGTTTTCGCTACAAAAACCCTCAATTCATCTTCAGACAACTTATCTTTCATCGACAAGAAATCTGTCTTGGTAATCAAAAACTGCTGGATTTTACTCTTCATGTTCATATCTTCCATAATCTTTAAGTATTCCCCCTTTCTCGACAAAAGGATATTAAATTCAAGATCTCTTCTTAAAATTTAAAAACCAAAATGGTTCCAAAGCATTTTAATTTTATCGATCCAACCGAACCTCTCGAAATCAGCATAAAAAACAAATAAAGCCAGACAGATGATCAAACTGAAACCGATTTTGGAAACAACCTCATCTGTTTGGGGCGAAAAATTTTTTCCTCGAATTTTCTCAATCGTCAGAAAAAATATATGTCCACCATCCAAAACGGGAAACGGTAATAGATTAAAAATCGCTAAACTGGCGCTGATAATCCCAACGACGTATAAAAGATAAAAAAAGCCCATCGCTGCGGCTTTTTTGATAATATCATAAATTCCCAGAGGGCCGGTCATGGTGTCTTTAGGCGACATGGCACCCGTGGCCATACGATAAAGCGCTTTGTAGGTTGTTGTGGTGATCTCAACGAGATTTGTAAATGCCTTCACAATCGATTCCACAAACCCAAATTTTAATACGACAATCTCATCTTCCGGCTTGATCCCTACCATACGGATATTCTCTTTCTGCCCAAATATATTTGTGATCACCTCATGCCGAGGGGTAATGACTTTTGAAATCTTTTGACCATCCCTTAGAATTGTAAAATTTAATTGTTCATTCCGGGAGGTCACGATATATTTCTGAATATCTTCCCAGCTTTGAATGTTCACAGAATCAATCCGAATAATCGTATCGCCTTTTTTCAAATCCGATATTTGTGCAGGATATCCGGAAACAACTTCTCCTACCTTGGACGCCAGGGTTGGATAACCAAAGATGAAAACAACGCAAAAACACAAGTAAGCCAGAATGTAATTGACAACCGGACCCATGACAACGATCAAGGCGCGATGGCCTGGTGGCTGGGCATAATACTCGTCTTTCTCACCCTTGCAATTGGTCCGTTCATCTCCAGCCATTTTCACATAACCGCCTAACGGAATTGCGCAAAGCATAAATTCAGTTCCATCATGAACACGCGATAACAATTTCGGGCCGAATCCTAATGAAAACTTTTCGACTCGAACGCCCAGAGACTTGGCCGTGATAAAATGTCCCCATTCATGAACAACAACCAAGACACTTAAAACAGTTAAAAAGATTAATAAACTCATCTCATCAGGTCCTCTTTGATTAATGCATTTTGAAAATAATTTCTTTTGCCTTATCTCTGGCCCATTGATCAACAGCTAAAATTTCTTCAAGCTTGGGATTGTCCCTGACCTTATGGGTCAATATGACTTTCTCAACTACTTTATAAATCGACACGAATTTAAGATCTCCGCTCAAAAAAGCCTCAACCGCCACTTCATCCGCGGCGTTTAAAACACAGGGCAACGTCCCCCCTTTTTGCGCAACGTGATAGGCCAACTCTAAAGACGGAAATTTCTTAAAATCCGGACGGTCGAACGTGAGTTGTTTCAAATCGCAAAAATTAATTTCGTCTAAATTAGACTTCAGCCGGTTAGGATATGTCAACGCATACTGAATCGGCAATTGCATATCCGGGATCCCTAATTGCGCTAAAATCGATCCATCATCGAACTCAACCATGGAATGGATGATGACTTCGGGATGAATCAACACTTCAACCTGCTCACTGCTGACACTGAACAACCGCTGGGCTTCAATCAGCTCAAACCCTTTATTCATGAGCGTCGCAGAATCAACGGTTATCTTCTTTCCCATTTTCCAACGGGGATGTGCTAAAATTTTTTCTACGGTCAACCGTCCAAACTGACTTTTGGGAAGGCAACGCAACGGCCCACCGGAAGCCGTCAGATAAATCTTCTTGATCGCATTCCCTTTTTGTCCTTCCAAACATTGAAAAATAGCGCTCTGCTCACTGTCAATCGGGATAATTTTCGCGCCATGCTTTTTCGCCTTGGCCATGATGATGTGCCCCGCAATCACCAGCGCTTCTTTATTGGCCGGAGCAATCGTTTTTCCAACCGAGGCAGCTTTTAAAAACGGTTTGAGCGCCGCACCGCCTTTCATTCCAATGACCACCGTATCTACTGCGGGATCGGTCACAATTGGATCGATTTCCATTTCAATATCCAAAACTTTGATTTTCTTATTTACAATGCGTTGTTTTAGATATGCTATCCCTTGGGAATTCACCGCCACGTATTGCGGCGAAAACTGCTGAATTTGAGCCAGCAACAATTCATAATTATTATAGGCAGTTAATCCAAAAACCTGAAATTTGTTCCGATACCTCTCAATCACTTTTAATGTATTAACACCTATCGATCCGGTCGAGCCTAAAATCGAAACTTTCTTGAGGGTCCCCATAAAATTAAATTGTGTTTAATGCAGAACTCATATACAAATAAAACGCCGGGGCAGAGAAAAGCAGGCTATCAATCACATCGAGAACTCCTCCCATGCCTGGCAATAACTTTCCAGAATTTTTGACTTGACAATCCCGTTTAATCAAAGATTCCGATAAATCACCCAGCTGTCCGATCCCTCCGAAAAAGGCGCCGATCAGCGATACATGCCAGAACGGAAAATTCAATTCGTGGGGTAAAAAGGATTCAAACAAAAGGGCAGCGATCATGCTGAAAGCAAAACTTCCCAAACTCCCTTCAATCGATTTATTGGGACTGACCTTGGGAAACAACGGATGTTTTCCGATCCAACTTCCCACCAACAGAGCCCCAATATCCCCGCACTTGGTCACGATCACAATAAACGCCAATAGCTTGACCCCTTCTGTTCCAGGCAAGAGAAAACGGATCTTGATTAAGAAACTAAAAAACCACGAAACATATAAAACGCCAAACAAAGTTGTTGAGATCCCCACAATCGCATTGCTGTTATCCTGACGGGAGAATTGGATTAAAAGAATAAGTAAAAAGGCAATGACAATAAAAAGCAATTCCCAGTTTTTTGTTAACTCAAAACGCGTATAAATTGAAGTCGGAATCATGACCCCAATAAAAATTCCGACATAACTATAAATGGGAATCCCTTTCTTCTTGATCATATAAAAAAATTCATATAACCCCCCGATGGTTAATCCCATAATAAGAAAAATAAAAATCCAGTTGTTGAGGATTGCAATGGTGGTAAAAACGATCATCAAGCATGAACTCATTAGACGATCTTTGGACATAACAACCTCACTGCTCCTATTTTTTTAGAATCTGTTAAATTATTTAGGCCATGATGTTCTTATCTCGCATGGACATTGCCGTAACGGCGTTCACGCATTTCAAAATCGAGCAAGGCTTTCAAAAATTCATTCTTATCAAAATCAGGCCAAAGCGTATCCGTGAAATAAAATTCAGCGTAAGAGAGTTGCCATAGAAGAAAATTGCTGATTCGCTTTTCTCCCGAAGTCCGAATTAACAAATCAGGATCAGGCATTCCTTTGGTGTACAGGGATTGGCTAAGCATTTCTTCGGTAATCGCATTGACATCTAATTGATTCTCTTTAACGGCTTGGGCGATGTTTTTAACTCCTTCCAAGATTTCCAACCGCCCCCCGTAATTAAACGCCATGTTCAAAGTCAAATCGGTATTTTTACGGGTCAGTTCACTTGCGGAATTAATCGTATCCAGCACGCTTTGAGGGATGCCCTGTCTTTTTCCTAAAAACTGGAGACGGATATTTTTCTCATTAAGCTCCTTGATTTTACGGTTAATCACGGTAATCAACGTCGTCATTAACATCGAAACTTCATTTTCTGGACGGTTCCAATTTTCGGTCGAAAAAGTAAACAGCGTCAAAAATTTGATCCCCTGATCCTGCGCAAAATAAACAATCTCCTCGACCCGCTTAACTCCTTCAATATGACCACTCGATCTGGGGAGATTCCGGTTTTGAGCCCAGCGGCCATTACCGTCCATAATTATCGCAACATGATTGGGAAGTTTCATATAGACAACTTAAAAAAATAAATTTCCTCTTACGACAATAAAAATGGGGGATAAAGATACCCCCCTATTAACAAACCCAAGAACAAAAAGAAATTAGAATAATTTAATCAAATTTTGCATAGGGAACATGGTCAGGGTTGTCCTTGTTCTGGTACGGCTGCGGCTGCGGCAACTTGAGTATTCTTTAATTCTTCGATTTTTTTCTCCAACGCCATTTTGGCTTTCGAAACATTCTCAAGCTCAGTTTTAAGATCCGAATTCTCTTCTTTACCGGTCGCCAGAATCGCTTGTACGCTTTGAATCTTATCTTTTGCCGTTGTTAACTCACTCTCCAATGAACTTATTCTAGATTGTGTTTTGGTAAGCCCCTCTTCCGCAACCATCCGTTTATATCGCTCTTGCTCCAATTCCTGCTTAATTTTACCCGCCGTTTGGTTGGAGGACATGGCCATTACTGCCGAACCGATCACCAAGATCACTGAAATAATTAAGATTTTACTTTGCAGATGATTTTTTTGCATGTCCTTCCTCCTCTCTCATCTAATCAGAAAAACCTGTTTTTATTTCAAATTTTCTTCACTTGGTTCATTTTGATCCGCGGCGTTCGACCCATGATCTGACTGTTCATTGACTTTTGTTGTCTTGGGCAGAATGACCAGTTCAACACGTCGATTTTTTTGTCGTCCTTCCGGGGTGTCATTGGATGCCACCGGACGATATTCTCCATATCCAGTTGCTGATAAACGGGAAGGTTCTATCGACTCGGAGTCAATCAAATAGTGTAAAACACTGATGGCTCTCGCGGTCGATAATTCCCAGTTTGATTTCCAATTTGAGAATTTAATAGGTTGATTATCGGTATGACCTTCAATCCCGATGGATAAATCATTAACGGTCGTACTTAAAACAGAGGAGACTTTACTTAATTTCTCGAGCGCATCGGATTTAAGTTTTGCCTTACCGGAATCAAACAAGACTTCAGCGACAAAGGTAATCACTAGGCCACGATCAAGCATTTCTACTTTAACTTCATTGTCACCAATCTCTTGTTTGAGTTTATCTTCCAATTCCCCCTTGGCTTGCTGCAATTCATCCAGTTCGCTTTTTAATTGACGAATTTTTTCAATATCAGTTCTGCGCCCTTTTTGATAGATTAATGTACAGCCGCTAAGAAGAAAACTCCAAAGACAAATAAAAATTACCGAAGAGAAACTGCTCGCTCTTCTAAACATTCCTTCCTCCTTGTTATGGGTCACAAATTAACATACGGGTCATTTAAAGTCAAGAATTTTCTGGTAAAAACAAGTATTGAAATATTAATTTTTAACTATATTATATTTGGTAACTGAAGGTAACCACGGAGATATAAAATGAAGAAAAAATCCCAGGTGATTCTAGAGCAGTTCGAACTGGGCCCCTTGCAAAATTTCCTCTATTTCTTGGGAGATCCGGATAGTCAGGAAATTGCGATTATTGATCCGGCCTGGGATGTCGATTTTCTTTTGCGCCAGGCAAAAAAAAAGAGCTTAAAAATTACCAAGGTCTTCCTGACCCACGGGCATCCAGATCATGTCAATGGGCTGCAATCGCTTTTATCGGTCCATGATATTCCGGTTTATATTTCGGCGCATGAAGCTGGTTTCTTCAAACCAAAAGTTTCCAATCTCATTGAAGTTAAACCCAACGAAAAACTTACAATTGGGAGCCTTCCAATCGAAACGATTCACACCCCCGGACATTCCCCGGGATGTCAGTGTTTTCTGGTCGAAGGAACTTTAATCGCGGGAGATACAATCTTTATTGATGGTTGCGGGCGATGCGATCTTCCCGGAAGCGATCCGAAACAAATGTATAATTCCCTCTATCATAAAATCATGAAGCTGCCAGAAACAACGATTATTTACCCTGGCCATAATTATGGTCCGGTGGCATTTGATACGCTGGAGAATCAAAAAAAAACAAACCCATATCTACAATGTCAAAACCTCTCTGAATTTTTAGAAAGTCGAATGGGGATTTCTTTATAAAAAATCCGTTGGAATTTTCACGTCTCTTCGTCTGGCTTTTTGACTTCGTTAAACAATATTTTCCAAACGATCCAGCTGTAAATGGAGAATGGTAACCATCGCTTCACGCGGGAATGCCAGCGGGTTTGTGAGTCAGGAATGTTGCGAAACGGGGGGTTTTGAGCCATAATCAGCTTTTCTATCAAGATCGCAACTTCTTCGGGGTCTCTGCGACATTGATCTAAATAATTCATGATCTTAGTGTATAGTCTTTGCGATAAATGATAATACGGGCTGCTAGGATTAAAAAAATTTTTGGCGTACTGAGCGTTTTCATGAAAAATTTTCGTCTTATATGTCCCCGGCTCAATCAGAAAAACATCTATCCCAAAAAATTTCAATTCATAACGTAAACTCTCCGTAAATCCTTCCAAAGCCCATTTGCTCGCGTTGTAAGCGCCGAAGCAAGGACTCGATTGTAATCCGGCGATACTGGATATATTAAGAATCTTCCCTGCCTTACGAGAACGCAAAAGTGGGATTGCTTGGCGGGTCACATTCTGCACGCCAAAAAAGTTGGTTTCCATTTGCCTGCGGATTTCTTCTTCCGTCAAATCCTCGAAAAATCCGCCAAGACCATAACCGGCGTTATTAATTAAGACATCAAGATAACCGAAGCTCTCAGCAATCATGGCAACAACCGATTGCATCGACTCCCGACTGGTCACATCCAAAGGCAAGAGGTTGAGTTTGCCTCCCCGCTTTTTCACCTCGGCCAATAGAAGATCTTTTTTCGCAAGATCTCTCATCGTGGCAAAAACATGATGGCCCGAAGATGCCAAACGCGCGGCGGTCAACATCCCAAAACCGCTGGAGGTTCCGGTGATCAGAATGACTTTGGGTGCAGGGAAATTTTTTGACATCAATCCGATTCGCTCAATGAAATTGAATTGCGTGCGGGAGGGAACAAGAAGCGTTCAATCTTTAACAAACACGCCAGAACTAACGAATACTCTTTTGAATCAACAGGCAATCGACAAGAGTGATCGCGATCATCGCTTCAACCACGGGAACAACCCGAGGGCAAATGCATGGATCATGACGGCCTTTGACCTGGATCACCGTTTTTTCATGGGCTGTGTTCACGGTTTCTTGAAGTTTCGAAATGGATGATGGAGGTTTGACCGCGACGCGCAAAACGATGTCCTGGCCATTTGAGATGCCTCCCAAGATTCCTCCCGCGTGGTTGGTTTTTATTTTTACTTGCCCGCTTTCAGAATAAAAAAGATCGTTCGCTTCCGATCCGCGGAGTTTGGATATCTGAAAACCCGAACCGATTTCGATCCCCTTGATCGTACCGATGGACATCAACCCCGCCGCAAGACGGGCGGAAAGTTTATCGAACACCGGATCGCCTAAACCGGCCGGACATCCCTTGACAACAGCCTCAACGATTCCACCGAGCGAATCCCCGTCTTTCCTGGCCTCTTCAATCTTTTGGATCATCCGTTCAGCCTGGGCTAAATCCGGGGCCCTGACCATATTTTTTTCGATCACGGTTAAATCAATATTCTTTGCGTGAACATCTCCCACCGCCAAAGTATACGCAGTGACATGGATCTTATGCTGCGCTAAAATTTTTTTGGCCACTGCGCCGGCCGCAACGCGACAGGCCGTCTCACGTCCGGAAGATCGGCCGCCGCCGCGATAATCACGAAAACCAAATTTTTGAAAGTATGTATAATCCGCGTGGCCGGGACGAAACGCGTCTTTGATGTTGGAATAATCTTTCGAACGCTGATCTTCATTGCGGATCAGCAAAGCCAAGGCGGCCCCGGTTGTCTTCCCTTCAAAGACACCGGATAAAATTTCAACACGGTCGGATTCGTTGCGTTGAGTCGTAATCGAACTTTGTCCCGGTCGGCGCCGGTCGAGTTCCACTTGAACGTCCGCTTCACTCAACGACAATCCAGGCGGCACGCCATCAATAATAACACCGATCGCTGGGCCATGGCTTTCACCGAATGTGGTCATTTTGAATAATTGTCCGAACGAATTTCCTGCCATTGTAATTTTCCTTTATGTGAATCAATGAATCACGAACTACGAATCCGTCACCGCCCCTAAAGATGCGGAGCTCACGGCATTCATGTATTTCCCCAAGACACCCATTGTATACCGCGGTTTCGGAGGCTTCCAGGAATTTAACCGTTTTTTAATTTCGGCCGGTTTGAGATTTAAATTGAGTTCCTGTTTGAGGGCATCAATCGTGATCGAATCTCCATCGCGGACAATCGCTAATGGCCCGCCGACATACGCCTCTGGTGTGATGTGTCCAACGACAAAGCCATGACTCCCTCCGGAAAAACGGCCGTCGGTGATCAGGGCCACCTCTTTTCCCAATCCTTTTCCCATGACCGCCGAAGTCGGGGCAAGCATTTCGCGCATCCCCGGGCCGCCTTTGGGGCCTTCGTAGCGGATCACGATCACGTCCCCTTTTTGGATGGTTCCGTCTAAAATTTTTTTCAACGCCGCTTCTTCGGAATTATAAACTTTCGCCCGTCCGGTAAACTGTGTTCCTTCTTTTCCGGAAATCTTCGCCACGGCCCCCGTTGGTGCCAAATTGCCATACAAAATCACCAGATGGCTGTTGTTTTTAATCGGACGGTCCAATGAACGGACAATTTCCTGTCCTGACGGATAAGGTTTCACTTGCGATAAATTTTCAGCAACAGTTTTTCCGGTGACGGTGAGACAATCGCCGTGAAGTAACTTAGCATCCAAAAGAATTTTCATTAAAGGCAAGATCCCGCCAATGTTCACCAACTCCGCCATGACAAAACGCCCACTTGGTTTAAGATCCGCGAGAACCGGGACTTTTTTTCCGATGCGCGTAAAATCATCGATCTTCAATTTAACGCCGACCGCGTGGGCAATGGCCAAAAGATGCAGGACCGCGTTGGTTGATCCTCCCAAAGCGATGACCACGGTAATGGCATTTTCGAACGCCTTTTTAGTCATAATATCGCGCGGCTTGATTCCTAACCGCAAAAGTTCCAAGACCGCTCTGCCCGCCTCGGCACAGTCGTTTTCCTTTTCCGCAGAAACAGCCGCTTGCGCGGAACTGTTGGGCAAACTCATCCCTAACACTTCAATCGCTGAAGCCATGGTATTGGCGGTATACATCCCGCCGCAAGAGCCCGGACCGGGAATCGCGCACGATTCAATTTCCGTCAATTCCTGCCGGTCGATTTTTTGATTTGCATACGAACCGACCGCTTCAAACACCGAAACGATGTCGACATTTTTTGTTTTATAACACCCGGGAAGAATAGTCCCGCCGTAGACAAAAATTGACGGCCTGTTCAAACGGGCCATGGCCATGAGACAGCCGGGCATGTTCTTATCGCAACCGCCGATGGCAACAAGACCGTCGAACCCTTCACAACCCACCACCGTTTCCACCGAATCCGCGATGACTTCTCGCGACACCAGCGAATATTTCATCCCTTCGGTCCCCATCGAAATGCCATCAGAAACCGTAATGGTTCCAAACACAACCGCCTTGCCGCCGCAACGGTCAATGCCTTCCGCTGTTTTCAAGGCCAGTTTATCGATGTGCATATTGCACGGCGTCACCATGCTCCAGGTCGATGCGACACCGATCTGGGGTTTGGAAAAATCTTCATTCTTAAATCCCACCGCGCGCAGCATCGCGCGTGACGGAGCGCGTTCATAGCCATCCGTCACCAGTGAAGAATGGGCGCGGGAATTATTCTGAGGTTTATTTGATTTGGATTTATTCATTTTAATTTATAAAAAAATTTTATGCCAACCAAGGTCGGGTGGTCGCGAGTTTTTGTTCGTATCCAGAAATCTTATCGTTAAATTGCAACGTCCATCCGATTTGGTCCAGACCTTTCAAGAGACAATCTTTTGCGAATGGATTAATCACAAACGAAAAAATTTTCCCAGATGGAGAAATTATTTTTTGGGCCGGTAAATCCGCTGTCACCTTGGCATACTTGGTATTCAGGGTTTCATTAAAAAGATCATCCACTTCATTTGATTTAAGGGCCGTTAATAAGATTCCGTTCTTAACACAATTATTATAAAAAATATCAGCAAAACTCGGTGCGATGATGACGCGAAACCCGTAATCGGCCAATGCCCACGGTGCGTGTTCCCGGCTGGAACCGCAGCCGAAATTATCCCGGGTCAAAAGAACCGTCGCGCTGCGGTACGCCGGTTTATTCAAAACAAACTCAGGGTTTTCTTTGGTCCCTTCATAATCGGTATAACGCCATTCATGAAAAAGGTGTTTGCCAAATCCCTTGCGATCGATTTTCTTCAAAAACTGTTTCGGAATAATCGCGTCGGTATCGATGTTGGCGCGATCCAAAGGAACGGCCAGACCTGTATGTTTAACAAAAGATTCCATTATAAATATTTCCTCACATCACTGATACGGCCTTCCATCGCCGCGACAACCGCCATCTCCGGGCTCATCAAGTGCGTCCGTCCACCCGGGCCTTGACGGCCTTCAAAATTGCGGTTGCTCGTCGACGCGCAGCGTTCGCCTTTTTTGAGCTGATCATCATTCATCCCCAGACACATCGAACATCCGGCGTAACGCCATTCAAATCCAGCCTGCACAAAAATTTTGTCCAATCCTTCCTGTTCCGCCTGCCGTCGCACACGGCCGGATCCGGGGACAACGATCCCCTGGACTTTTGCGGAAATCTTTTTTCCCTTAGACATCTTTGCCGCGGCCCTTAAATCTTCAATCCGGCCATTCGTACAGGATCCGATAAAAACTTTGTCCACTGGAATGGAACTCATGGGAATTCCTGGTTTCAAATCCATATACTTCAGCGCATCGATCGCGGCCTGTCGTTCGACCGGATTCGAAAAACTCGCCGGGTCAGGGACTTTTCCTTCGATCGATGTCACTTGTCCAGGACTTGTTCCCCACGTTACCTGTGGTTTAACGTCTTCTACTTTTATATTGATTACGCGATCGAATTTCGCGTCGGGATCACTTTTAAAATTTTTCCAATAGGCCATCGCCTTCTGCCACTGATCGCCTTTCGGAGAAAAATCACGTCCTTGCAGATAACGGAACGTTGTTTCATCTGCAGCGATCATGCCCGCACGTGCGCCCGCTTCAATACTCATATTGCAAATCGTCATACGTCCTTCCATGCTCAGGCTGCGGATCGCACTTCCCGCATATTCGATCACATAACCGGTGGCGCCGGCGGTTCCAATTTGTCCGATGATATATAAAATAATATCTTTCGGGGTCACTCCTTTTCCTAAGCCCCCTTCAATATTGATCAGCATGGATTTCGCTTTATTCTGCTGCAGGGTCTGGGTCGCCAAAACATGTTCCACTTCCGACGTTCCAATGCCGAAGGCCAATGCCCCGAAAGCGCCGTGCGTTGAGGTATGGGAATCACCGCAAACGATAATCATGCCGGGCTGGGTAATCCCCATTTCCGGACCGATAACATGCACGATCCCCTGATCTTTATGCTGAAAATCATAAAGTGTAATGCCGAATTCTTTGCAATTTTTCGACAAAGTTTCCATTTGCAGGCGCGAGGTTTGTTCCGTCTTGGCCAGGTCTTTGGTCCGTGTCGAGACATTATGGTCCATCGTGGCAAAGGTCTTATTGGGAACCCGTACTTTTTTACCGGAGGCACGCAGTCCTTCAAAGGCCTGAGGGGACGTGACTTCATGCACCAGATGGCGATCCACATAAACAATGGCGATCTGGCCCGGAGTGTCCTGAACCAGATGGTCATCCCAAATTTTTTGATAAAGTGTTTTTCCCATTTGAAATATTCTCGAATTCTTTAATACAAATAAATTGAATGTTGATTCTATAAGAATCGGTTTAGCTTGTCAATAGACGTGAGCACAATCGCGGAAAAGAAAGCGCCCCCTGATCTCAATATATTGAATCAAGGGGCGCCTCGTTGCCATTGACCTAGTTGTTAAAACCAAGTCAAGGATAACATATGGATTGCTAAAAAAGCAAGTTGACTTATCCAACCGCCTTTGGGGCCAGTTTCCGCAAAACAGTGGGGAGAATCCCTCTATTTCGATAATAATCGATCTCAACCGGGGTATCAATCCGAACCAAAGTCTGAAATTCTTTTTTCTTGCCGTCTTTTGAAGTCGCCACGACGGTTAATTTCTGACGGGGCTTAAGCATGTTATCGAGATTTGGAAAATCAAAGGACTCTTCTCCGGTCAGCCCCAGAGACTGGATGGAATCTCCTTCCAAAAATTCTAAAGGCAGAACCCCCATTCCCACCAGATTGCTGCGGTGAATGCGTTCGTAGCTTTGGGCGATCACGACCTTTACCCCCAGCAAAGCCGTTCCTTTGGCCGCCCAATCCCGGCTTGAACCGGTCCCGTATTCCTTGCCGGCCAAAACAATCAACGGCGTATGACTATTTTTATACAAAAGTGCGGCGTCATAAATACTCATGATCTTCTGTTCGGGGAAATACATCGTCCAAGATCCTTCTTTGCCCCCGGCCAAAAGATTGCGCAGGCGGATATTAGCGAAAGTCCCCCGCACCATCACCCGGTCGTTGCCCCGACGCGCGCCATAACTATTGAAATCGACAGGAGCGACACCCTGCTCTTTCAAATAAATGCCGGCAGGACTATTCTCATCGATATCGCCGGCGGGCGAAATATGATCGGTCGTGATCGAATCGCCGACCATGACCAAAACCCGGGCGCCTTTAACCACCTGGATCAAATTGTTTGTTCCCCCTCCATCCACAAAAAAAGGCGGCTCTTGGATGTACGTACTCGATTTTTTCCACTGATAAATATCCGACCCTTTGCTTTTCACTTTGTTCCAATCCGCATTACCGCTGAACACATCCTGATAACTTTTGCGAAAGAGTTTTGCCGTGACCACTTTCGCGATCGTCTTTTTGATTTCCTCCTGAGTTGGCCACAGATCGCGCAGATAAACATCCTGTCCGTTTTTGTCTTTCCCCAGCGGTTCCTCCAACAAATTAATATCGATGCGCCCGGCCAACGCATAAGCAACAACTAATGGCGGACTGGCAAGGTAATTGGCTTTGGTCAAGGGATTGATTCTTCCCTCGAAATTCCGGTTCCCGCTTAAAACACTGGCGACAACCAAGTTCGCCTCTTTGATGGCGTGGGCCACCTTTTCCGGAAGAGGTCCGCTGTTTCCGATACAGGTCGTGCATCCATACCCGACGATATAAAATCCCAACTTTTCTAACGAAGGCAACAACGCGGCATCTTTTAAATAGTCGGTTACGACCCGGGACCCAGGCGCAAAACTTGTTTTCACATAACTTTTGACTTGTAATCCTTTTTGAATGGCGTTCCTGGCCAAAAGTCCGGCCCCGATCAAAACGCTGGGGTTGGATGTGTTGGTGCAGCTCGTGATCGCCGCGATGACAATGGACCCATGCGTCAATTCGGCAGGTGATTTTTGATCAACAAGACTTTTTCGATCTAATTCCGAAGGATTAAGACCGAATCCACGGCTGGCGACTGGTTCTTGCAAAGATTTCCGGAAATTATTTTTGACTTCCGTCAAAGAAACGCGATCCTGAGGCCGCTTGGGCCCGGCGATACTGGGAGCAACACTCGAAAGATCCATCTCTAATGTATCGGTAAATTGGGGATCGTTCTTGCCAGCCATATAAAACAGATCCTGCTCTTTCATATACCGCTCGATCAGATCAATTTCCTTGGGATTCCGTCCGGTCATGCGGTAATAATTAAGTGTTTCCTCGTCAACCGGGAATAATCCGATCGTAGCACCGTATTCCGGGGCCATGTTGGCGATCGTCGCCCGGTCCGGTAAACTTAAATTCGCCAAACCGCTACCAAAGAATTCAACGAATTTTCCAACAACGCCTTTTTTCCTTAAAATTTGCGTGACCGTTAGAACCAAATCCGTCGCCGTGACCCCTTCATTGAGTCTGCCCGTCAATTTAAAGCCGATCACTTCCGGAACCAGCATGTAAATCGGCTCGCCCAGCATGACCGCTTCCGCTTCAATACCGCCCACCCCCCAGCCGACCACCCCCAAGCCGTTAATCATCGTCGTATGACTGTCGGTTCCCACCAAACTATCGGGATAAAGGATGGTTTGATTTTTTATCTTCTTTTTGAGAACACCTTGGGCCAGATATTCGAGATTAACCTGATGGACGATGCCGGTTGCAGGCGGGACAACACGAAAATTTTTGAACGCGTTTTGTCCCCATTTCAAAAATTCGTAGCGTTCTTTATTTCTTTCAAATTCTTTGGTGACATTGATCTGAAACGCCTTGTTGGTTCCGAACGCATCGACTTGCAGCGAATGATCGATAACCAAATCACACGGGACCTGCGGATTGATTTTAGAATAATTCCCTCCCATCCGATGCATCGCCGAACGCATGGCCGCCAGGTCCACGACACAAGGCACGCCGGTAAAATCCTGCAGGATCACCCGTCCCGGTTTAAAGGCAATCTCTTCCGTGGCATTGATCTTGGGAGACCAGTTAACTAACCGCTTAACGTCCTCTATGGTAATCTGGTAATTGTCATAATTTCTAAGCGCGCTTTCCAAGAGAATCTTGATGGAAAAAGGAAGTTGATCCGGCAGGGAAAAGCCCCATTTCGATAATTTGCTTAATTGAAAAATAGTAAATTGAGATGCTCCAACTTTAAGGACTTTTTGCACATCACGTAATGCATATGGAAGTTTCATTTAAATTCCCCCTGGTATTTAATCTAGAAAATCATCCACGGCATTATAGTAAATGCCGCTGATTGAGTCAAGACATCTACGTTCAAAACTTACTCTCGATCTTTCAATTCCCCCATAATGATTCCGCATCGGTAAAATCATCATCATTAATTTAAAAATGCCTTGAAATCAAATTCAATTAATGTAATATGAATATAGTTTTACATAGAAAATCCAAATGAAAATTTTTATATTAAATCCGAGTTTCGGGGACAATTTTGTGCGAGTGGCGCGCTGGTCAGCCAAGTCGCGCGGGCGGGTCCAACGCCATCCGGAATTCTTACTCATCGCGGCTCAGATCCTGATTGATCAAGGCCACGATGTGAAATTCGTCGAGGCCGCCGCCTGTAATTTCACTCCTGAAGACTCCTTCAAACTCGCGGAAGAATTTCAACCGAATCTTCTTTTGATCCACGCAACCACCCCATCGATTTATTCCGATATTGAACAAGCCAAAATCATCAAAAGCAAAACTCATTGTACCGTGGCCTTTGTCGGTCAACATGTGACCGCCGAAGCAGAAAACACATTTTCGATCGGACGCGGCGTAATTGATTATATTCTCAGACGGGAATACGATTATGCCTTGCGTGATTTGGCCAACGGACGTCCTCTTGCCTCCATTGCAGGCATGTCCTGGTGGGATGGGCATCAAGTGATCAATAATCCCGATGGCCCTACGATTGATGTCAATGAACTTCCTTTCCCGGCCTGGCAGCTTATCCAGCCGGAATGGTATCCTGACGGCGGGAAAAAATTTCCTTTTTTAACACTGATCACCGGACGCGGATGCAATAACGCCTGCACCTTCTGCCGCGATCCTCAACTGATGTATGGTTATCGTTTAAGAAATCGTACGGCGCAAAAGGTTGTTGATGAAATGGAACATGATCTCAAAATCCATCCTCAAATCCGGGAAATCATGTTTGAGACCGACACGTTTGCCGCTGATAAAAAACATGTGACTGAGGTGTGCGAAGAGATTATGCACCGGGGGATTAACAAAAAAATAAGTTGGTCCTGCAATATGCGGGTGAATACCGATTTAGAACTCCTCCCTTTGATGCGCAAAGCCGGATGCCGCATGCTGATGACCGGGTTTGAATTCGGGACCGATGCGCAACTCAGAGTGATCCGCAAAGGCGGCGTCAATATCGAAATGGCCACCCGTTACGCCCACCGCGCTAACGCACTCGGATTTACCATTCACGGCTGTTTTATGATTGGGGCCCCAGGCGAAACGAAAGAAAGCGCCCGCAAAACGATCGATTTTGCAAAATCCTTGCCGCTGGACACCATTCAGATCACGGGTGTCGCAGCCTACCCAGGGACAACACTCTATAAGTGGGCAAAAGAAAATAATTATTTGATCCCGGGGGATTGGCGCGAATGGCTGACGCCGCAAAAAGAGCAAAGAACATTATTAACCTATCCGCAACTTTCCAGTAAAGAGATCGATGAATTTATCGATACCGGGTTAAAAGAATTTTATTTGCGTCCCAGACAAATGTGGCAGATGCTGATCTCGATCCGAAGCCTCGGAGATCTTTTAAGAAAATTGCACGGATTTAAAGCTTTTATTGATTATTTTTTCAAAAAAACAATCGGGTTCTTTAAAAAGAAAACACCTGATTATACGCGGCGGGAATTGATCACCACAATCACCCAAAGCGATACAATCTCCCTTTAATTGGTTAACGTAAAGTTCATTTTGGGATTGATAATTGACAGCGAAAATCTGATCTGTTATAGTGTAAAAAAATTAAAGCATCGATTAAAATAATTATTTGTTTATAGAAATTTTTTAGAATTTTTAACTATAATAATTTTTAGGAGGTCCATAATGGCTCATGTAGTTACTGAACCTTGCGTTAAATGTCGGTATACCGATTGCGTGTCGGTTTGTCCAGTCGATTGTTTTCATGAAGACAAAGAGATGCTCGTCATCGACCCGGATGTGTGTATCGATTGCGGGGCCTGCGTTCCGGAATGTCCTGTACAAGCGATTTATACCGAAGATGATGTTCCTGAAAAATGGAAAAGCTATGTTGCCCTTAACAAGGAAAAGGCCTCGAGTCTTCCGGTGATCACACAGAAGAAAACCCCTCTTGCGCCGCCTAAAACTTAAAAAAAATCCGGTTTCAGTTTAACTGCGACAAAGATCTTTTTACCGTGCGTCTGAATTTCAGGGGAGAATATTTTAGGTCAATATCTCCCCTCTTTCCTTTTAGATATTATCGATAAAAGCATGAAGTCCAGATCGAAAGGAAACGCAAAAAGTCATGTGGTTTTTTATGATTTCATGTTACATCTTGACGTTGATCAGTTTCTTTTTTTTTATTTTGAACGCGCTTCAGGGATATTTTCAATTTAAAATTTTTGCCGCCAACCATTCGGCCTTTGCGCTGTTGACGATTATGATTTACCTTTTTACCGAAACGTTGATCATCTTCTATTTTGTGGGAATCGGCATCAGCATTAAAGAATACACGGCGGACAACAAATTAAGTCATCATTTTCATCAGCGTTCTTTGAAGATCAAGCGTTGGGTCTATCCTCCGATATTGCTGAATATTTTGCTTTTTATGATCCTTTTTATCTCGGGTGGTGCCGTTGACACCAATCACATGCCCGGATGGCTCCACGGCCTCTTGTTTTATATCTGTTTCTTTCATTTTATTAAAATGACTCGACTGGAACATCGTGCGTTTCAGGAGAGCACCAGCATTGTCCTGGAAATGTCTGGCGTTCGTCCTCACGGAATAACTAAAAACGCCTGAAACATGTATTATCTCGCAAAAATCTTTCAAGCAACGGGATTAACGGTCATCGCGATCGGCTTTGTCCAGAGTTTTCCAAGATTACTCGATCGCAACGCCTTGACCATTGGCACGATCGCCTTTGTGACCGGATGGACGATTCAACGATTTTTTCTAAGGGATTAATCAGATGAGAACGATATTGAAATTCGATACTGGCGCCGATGGATTCCTGAAGATGATTTATGTCCTCGCGGTCACCGCTTTTATTGTTTTGATTTCAGGATTAATTTTTATTCTTTTTGTCTTTCCCAAAAACTATTAGGAGCCTAATATGAGTGCATTCAAATTCGCAGAGCGTTTAAAGAAACGCTGGAATATCTCAACCGACAAAGATTTCGTTTTGATCATGCTGGTCTTTTCTTTGGCCGGCGCAGGAGTTGGATTTGAACGACGGAAAGTCTTCGAATTTTTAGGATTGAATCACAGCCATCTTTGGATCCAGATTCTGGCCTGGCTGTTACTTATTGTTCCACTTTACCAAATCTCGACGATTTTTTTTAGTATCTTTCTAGGACAATTTAATTTCTTCTGGGGCAGGCAAAAAGCCATCGGGAGAGGAATCAAAAAACTTTTTCTAAACACTCCGAGCAACTCAAAATCCTAGATGAACGAGATACAGCATCACATAAATCAAAACACCCGTCACGGAAACGTATAACCACACCGGCAGCAGCCATTTTGTAATACGTTTGTGTTTCTCAAAGCGTGCATGGTTCGCATGCGAGACCGCAATCAAACTAAACGGCAGGATAATCATCGCCAAGGGTGTGTGCGTCAACAAAATAAAAGAATAAATTCCCCGTGATACTCCCCCGCCCTGATACCGCGTCACCACTCCATGTTTAAGCGCATGATAGGTAACATATGATCCCAAGAACAAGGCAGAACTGATGAGCGCATAAATCATCAACTTTTGATGGATGTCCTTCTTCCCATTCTTAATCGCTCGCCACCCGAAGAATAAAAAAACAGCCGCAAGCGTGTTTAAGATCGCGTTGATCGTTGGCAGATAAATATTGTTCATGATGCTCGCTCGTTTAAAATAAGATTCATATCTCTAAATAAAGCGTTAATCTCCCGGGGGTTCGTCCCTTGATAATATCCTCGGATTCGTCCTCCTTGGTCGACTAAAATAATCCGATCGCTATGAAAAACCGGCTGGTCAACGGATCCAACTTTAAAGATCTCAACAGAAACTCGAGTGATTTCGCCCCTATCTCCGGTTAAGAAATGCCACTTTTTCGTGTCGGCATGATACCTTTGAGCAAACTGCGATAAAACCTCAGGCGTATCATTTTCCGGATTCACCGATATTGAAACCATTTCGACTTGATTGACCAAGGCAAATGAACGGTGCAGCGCGGCCATGTTTTTGGTCATCATCGGACAAACCGATCCGCAGGTGGTAAATATAAAATCGGCAATCCAAACTTTTCCCTGCAGGTCTTTAAACGAAAAAATCTCTCCATTGGTATCGTAAAGTTTAAAATCAGAAACCGATCCAAGAATGGGAAGTTCTCGCTTGGGAATT
>JAHFFY010000071.1 GCA_023247705.1 Candidatus Omnitrophota bacterium
GAGTGCGATTTGCAGTTTTTGTTGGCTGGTCCATTTACGTTTTTGCATTGAATAAGCCTCCTTGTTTTGGTGCCTTATTCTAACTTAAAACCCTGTTTCTGTTAATGGGGAGCAGTATACAGTTGTTCCTATTATTTTTGCGAAGGAGAATAGTGGATCTCCAACCGGATCAACTGTTCTTTCCCCCGCCGTTCAATCAGACCAGATTTTTTGTCCGGTCTAAACTGTATTAATAGAACCAGAATTCTATTTTATGGAAAACAATACTTTTATACACACCAACCGTTTGATTAAAGAAAAAAGTCCTTACCTTCTGCAGCATGCGCATAATCCGGTGGATTGGTTCCCTTGGGGCAGAGAGGCCTTTGAAAAGGCCCGCAACGAAGATAAACCGATTTTATTATCCGTGGGTTATTCAACCTGCCACTGGTGTCATGTCATGGAAAAGGAATCCTTTGAAGATCCGGCGATTGCCCAATTGATGAATAGGTATTTTGTTCCTATCAAAGTTGATCGTGAAGAGCGTCCGGACATCGATCACGTTTATATGACGGCGGTGACAGCCATTACCGGACAAGGCGGATGGCCGTTGACGGTTTTTCTAACGCCGGACAAAAAACCGTTTTGGGGAGGAAGTTATTTCCCTCCGGAGGCCCGCTGGGGATCTCCGGGTCTTCGCGATGTATTAAACTCAATCCATGACGCTTGGCAGAGTAAAAAGGAACAGATCTTGAGCTCGAGCCATTCGTTGACGGATCTTCTGCGACAGACACCGGATGTTTCTCACCCAGAAATATTATCTCCGCAGGTTTTTGAACAGGCCTATCAGCAATTTTTAAACCATTTTGATCAAACCTATGGCGGCTTCGGTCAACAGCCAAAATTTCCCTCGAGCCATAACCTTTCTTTTTTGTTGCGGTATTGGAAGAAAACAGGGAGTCCGGAGGCGTTGCATATGGTTGAAAAAACCTTGGACGAAATGTCCCGGGGAGGGATGTTCGATTGGGTTGGAGGAGGTTTTCATCGGTATTCGACCGACCAGCAATGGCAGGTCCCGCATTTTGAAAAAATGCTTTATGATCAAGCCATTCTGGCCAGGACCTATCTCGAAGCCTATCAGGTGACCAAAAAGAAAAAATATGCCGACATTGCCCGCGAAATTTTTGATTATGTCCTTCGCGATATGCGTGACCCTCAGGGAGGATTTTATTCAGCGCAAGACGCGGACAGTTATGAATCGCAGGATCGTTTTTCTGATGACAGGCATTCTGAGAAAAGAGAAGGCGCATTTTATATCTGGCGTTATAGCGAGATTGAACAATTGTTGGAGCCCCAGGAACGAAACGTGTTTAATTATATGTTCGGCGTTCTTGCGGATGGTAACGCGTTTTATGATCCGCACGGCGAATTTGTCGGCAAGAATATTCTTTACCAGGCGAAGACCGACGAAGAAACGGCCCAGCATTTTAAGATTTCGACCGCAGAAATCAAGGCCGTGATTCTACGTTGCAAAGAAAAATTTTTTCTAGCGCGGAATTCAAGGCCGCGGCCTCATCTGGATGATAAAGTCCTGGTGGACTGGAATGGTTTGATGATTTCAACGCTGGCCTTTGGAGCAAGAATTTTAAATGAAGAACGCTATGCAGAGGCGGCCCGCGGTGCCGTTCAATTTATTCTTCAATACTTGGTTGATCAAAACCATCGGCTCTTGCACCGCTATCGTGACCGGGAATCGGGAATTTCAGGAAATCTTTGCGATTATGCGTTCTTCGTTCATGGCTTGCTTGATTTATATGAGACAACCTTTGATCTTTCTTTCCTTAAAGAAGCGATACGGTTAGCTCAAGACATGATCCGTCTTTTTTGGGATGATCAAGGGGGTGGTTTTTTTTTCACCGCTCATGATGCGGAACAACTCATTTCCCGTCAGAAAGAAACGTATGACGGGGCGATTCCATCGGGTAATTCCATCGCGAGCCTTAATCTCGTGCGTCTTTTTCATTTGACGCTAAAGGAAGAATGGCGACAGAAGGCCCAAAAGGTTTTTTCCGTCTTTTTTTCTTCGATATCAAAACAAGCGAGCTCGTATTGTCAGATGTTGATCGCCTTGGATTTTTATTTTTGGCCGAGCGCTGAAATCGTCCTCGTTGGTGACCAGGAGGATGCATCGGTCCAAAAAGCCTTGGGATATCTCAACAGCCAATTTTTACCGAATAAAATTGTCTTATTAAAACCAATGAACAAGGCCCGGGCCGCGGAAATCGTTTCCATGATCCCATCTTTGTCGGAACAAATAGCTGTCGAGAATCAAGCGACATTTTATGTGTGCAAGAATCATGTCTGTCATCTTCCAATCCAGGAATTAGAGAAATTAAAGAAATTGTTAAGCAAAGACGGGGATTCCAATTGACAAAATATTTGCTCTAAATTAGACTATATCCGTTTTATTTGGAGATCTTTTCGTCTGGAGTCATCAAGACCAACCAACTTAATCCGATTATGATTAAAAGTCTATTTATTACATTTCTGGTCGGGGTTCTTGCCATCGGCCTCATTGCCGTGATGTTAAATTCTTCAGCTGTCGATACAAATCTTTCCGTCAACCGGTTTTTAAAACAGATGGGGGTTGATCGAGCCGAAGATTCCAAAATGACACTCCTTAAAAAACGACGATTAGTCGTTCAAAGATTAAGAGAACAGTTCACGATTATTAAGGACCGGGAAGATAAATTTCTAGAAGACTACAGAGCAATGAATGATCGTCAGGAAGAACAATCCGGAGTGCTGGACAAAACGATGAATGAACTGTTAATGAATTTATTCGGAGAGGCTCCCGTTGATCTTAAAACGGCCTTGGACGGATTGGTCAAGATTGAAGAACAAAAAAAGACATTGGCGAATCAGAATAAGGCCGCATTAGCAAATCTTCAAGGTGATGTTGTGCAAATGCAGAATGATTTGCGTGAGGCATTGCTGGAATCCGGCGAAAACTCGTTTGAACTTCAAAAGTCGGCGGTGGATCAGTACGCTCAATTAGCGGATAAACAAAAAGACCTGCTCATGCAAATCCAAAATATGGAAGAAACTTACCTCAATAACCGCAACCGCATGGACCAGGATTCAAGAATCTTGATCGAGCATATGGATATTGCTTCTGAAGCAAACCGGCAAAGAACCAAAGAACGCTATGAACAGTTAGAATCTCAGAGAGAAATGCTGTTGGAGAACCGACGACAATTGCAAAGAAATATTCAAGAACAGATGGAATCCGTCAATCATGATCTTGATTCTATGGTTGATAATTTGATGGAGCGCAATGAGAGGGCTTTAGAGTACGTGAATGAAAAAAGTGAATATCAGAAAGTATTTTCCGAAAACCATCTGCAAGACAGTCTAGAAGCCCGTAATATCCGAGAACGTCAAAGAGATATCGCGGAAAATGTCGAACGCCAAAAAGAAATGATGATGGAAAATCGTCAAGCGCAGGAAGCAAGACAACAGAATTTAAATGATTTGATCGAATCCCGGAGTCAGAATATTAAAGACCGGAACAATCATTACTGAGATTGTGGATAACGGAATGTTAAGTGTTGGTTAAGTTTTATTCAAGAAAATCAGAGGTGAACCGATATGAAAGCTCTTAAAATCACGATCATAGTCATTTTAGTTGTTATGCTCGTCGGACTCCTCGGACTTTTTTTGTCCATTAAGAATTTCGACGCCAATCGCTATAAACCTCAAATCATCGCTCAGGTAAAGCAAAATTTGAAAAGGGATGTCGATTTTCAAGATATCGCTTTGGGGCTATCGTTTCAAGATGGGATTACTCTTAACTTGAAAGAGTTCAAGATTAAAGATCATCCTAATTTTCAGGACGGGGATTTGTTCAAGGTCGGGCAGATTTCATTAAAACTGAATGCGCTCAAACTTTTGACAAAGCATGAAATTGATTTATCGGGGATCAGGATAGATTCGCCGGATATTGTGATTATCCGCCGGCAAGATGGACAGGTCAATGTTCAAACAATTGGCCAGAATGTTTCTGAAAACATTGTCCAGCCCAATGCCTCTGCTGGTTCCCAATCGTCCACAACAGGAAATTGGAATGCCACTGCAAAACCAGCGTTGGTCAGTCTGAAAGGCATTCCCCATGTTTTTATCAATGCGATCCAGATGAACAATGGACATGTCGTATTGATCGACAAGACGTTTAATCCGGAAATCAAGGTGGATCTTGCTCAGATTAGCATGAAGATCGAGCGATTTTCGTTGAGTCAGCCATTTAACATCGTAGCGGATGCGGCTGTTTTCAATACGCAGCCGAATATCCACGGGGAAGGAACGGTCCAAATCAATCTTGCCTCGAATACAATTCGAGTCAGTAATTTTAAATTTTCTACCGATTTATCAAAATTTTCTATCGCAGATTTAAATAAAGTTTTAGGTTCCATCAACAAAGAAGTGGTGCCGGACCGGTTAGCAGGACAGATTCAGATTTTAGTCAAGGAGCTCACAAGTGGGGGACAAGGTGTTTCTGTTTTATCGATGGATATGGATTTTAGCAACGGGAAGTTTGGGTTTGAGAAATTCCCCGGAGGAGTTCCCTTGCAAATCGCTTTGGTTAATTTTAAAGTTCAAGATTTTTCTTTTGATAAACCGTTCACGTTTAGTTTAAAGACGGCGGTGATGAGTGAACAACCCGATGTTTCTGTGGATGGACAAGGTCAGCTTAATCTTGAGAAGCGAGAAATAAAGCTGGAAAAAACCAATGCCGCTATCGATTTATCTCTCTTATCCCTGCCGCAGATTAAATCTTCTTTGTCCCTGTTCCTGGCTGCCGCGGCTGAAAAAGATCCCAATAAAGGAATCCCTCCAAACTTGGATGAGGTTTTGCCTGAAAATTTAAGCGGTAAATTAAACATAACGATCGATGACCTAACTTTAAATCCTCAAGGTCTTTCTTCCGCTTCGGTAAACGGCGAACTTGCGGGCGGACGTCTGAAACTAAAGCAGTTGCTCGTTCCAGTCGATACGATTCACTCGTCATTTAAAGCAACAAATTCGATATTCAGCGTCACTGATTTGTCGTGTTCCGTTGGAAAAGGGAAGATTACCTCTCAAGGGGGCGTTGACGATTATTGGGGAGAGCAAAAATTTGACTTCACGGTGGATCTTCAAGATTTGTTTCTGGAAGACATTGTGGATCAAAGTGCTCTCCCGGGCAAAATTCAGGGATCTCTTTCTGGTAAGATCCAAAGCCATGGCCAAGGGCTTGATCCCAAGAAGATGCTGGATAGTCTATCGGGAGGGGGGAATTTAGAAATCAAGGATGGAAAATTAACCGATTGGAATATTCTGAAACTTATTTTGGCCAAGATTCCAATGATTCCGAATTTGGTCCCCATCTTGGAGAGTCAAATCCCTGAACCGTACCAAACATTGTTTGCCCAGAATGAAACAATATTACAAAAGGCATTGTTCTCGCTGACGATTGAAAAGGGAGAGATCTTGATAGAACCGGCAGAGGTGGAGGTTGAGGGATATCTTTTGTCCGGCAAGGGCACTATGCAGTTTAATCAAGATTTTGATATCAAGGGAACGTTAGCTATTCAACCGGAATTATCCGCGAAAATGGTTGCGTCGGTCAATGAATTACAACCGCTCGAGGATGAAGAGTATCGGATTATTCTTCCTGTTCAACTGGAAAGAAAAAACGGCAAATTCAATTATGCGGTTGATGGGGAATATTTAGTGAAAAAATTCATTAAAAGCAAAGCGACAGAAGAATTCGGAAAGGTGTTGAATAAAATTTTCAAGAATGACGATCAACCAGCGCAGGATCCTTCATCTCCTGACGGAGCTAATCCATCCGGGCAAGAAACTAATGCACAGGCGGGAGAGAAGATGATTAAAAATATTTTCGATACAATCCTTAAATGAGTCCAAAATTTCATAAAAAAATTGTCACGGTTTTCAAAGGGGGATTGCTTAAGCTGGTCACTGATCAGAGACGTTTGCCCAACGGACATATCGTCAATCTGGAAATCATCCATCATCCGGGAGCGGTTTTGATTGTTCCTTTCTTGGCGGCGGACCGGATTCTTTTGCTGCGGCAGTTTCGCCCTGTTTTCAATACCTATCTCTACGAATTACCGGCGGGTACGCTCAATCCGAAAGAAAATGTATTGCAATGCGCGCGAAGAGAGCTGATCGAAGAAACCGGTTATTGCGCTCAAAAATGGCGGAAGGTTGGTAAAATATTCCCGGTTCCTGGCTATTCGACGGAAACCATTACCATTTTTAAAGCTCAATCATTGCGATCTCTTAAGGAGATAGCAAAGAAAGGGACCCCACAGGATGTTCACCAGGATCCAGATGAAGTTATCAAGGTCCATATCGTCAATCAATCTCAAATTCGATCACTTTTTCGAAAAGGGCGGATTTATGACGCGAAGACGATTTGCGCCTTGGCTTTTTGCGGGATGCTGGCATAAATGATTTTTGTTCTATGAAAAATTTTTCGGCCAATTCATATCAACGTACCAGAAATCTTTTTAACCCTAACGCAACGGCTCCCTATCGTCTCAGCCGAAGCCGTTTGGAAAATTTCTTGAATTGCCCGCGATGTTTTTATTTGGATCGTCGACTTGGCATTGAGTTCCCTCCCACCCCGGCCTTCACATTGAATTCCGCAGTTGATCATCTTTTAAAAAAGGAATTTGACGGATATCGCCGCTTGCGTTCCCCTCATCCGCTGATGAGTTCTGCTGGAATTAATGCGATTCCTTTTGATCATCCCATGTTAGAGACCTGGCGGGAAGTTTTTAAAGGGGTTCAGTATCATCATCAGGCGACGAATTTGCTGATTTTTGGAGCGGTTGATGATATCTGGATTGACAGTCAGAAACAACTGCTGGTGGTTGATTATAAAGCAACCTCAACGGATCAGGCGATTTCCATGGATCAAGAATATCGCCAGGCTTATAAGCGGCAGATGGAGATTTATCAATGGTTGTTGCGTAAGCAAAATTTGAATGTATCGAATACAGGATATTTCGTTTATTGTAATGCCGATAAGACAAGACTGAACTTTAATGCGAAATTAGACTTTACAATTCAGGTGATGCCCTATGAGGGAATTGATACGTGGGTTGAATCAGCCATTGTGGCGGCCCATGAGTGCCTGATACGCGAGTCGTTGCCCGAATACACGGACAATTGTTCTTACTGTAGTTACCGTAGGATTTCGCAACAGCTTGAAAATCCTTCCATTGCATTAAAAAAATCAGAACAAGACCGTTTTAGTCTTCCAAGTTCGGCAATAAAAAAAAGAGCTAAGAAGATTTTAAATCCATTACGCCAGGGGCCTACTGGTTTTACATCCCCGATTTCCCTAAAAGACACCCACCCAACTGAAATTCAGGATGAGCTCTTTAAGTAAAATCATTATAAACGAACCAATTTTGTTGCATCTTAGGGGCAATGCGGGACCATTTGCGGATCAAGAAAAAATGTTGTTTTTCGGTAAGACCCAGAGTATACTATAAAAACCTGTTTCCAGAATTCAAATACCTAATATGCTAAAAGAAGCCGAAATGATGACCGAAGCCCGCAGAAGTTTCCGTATTAAGGAAAAATTACCTGTTCAATGGCAGAATGAAGAAAAGAAATTCAGCGGCCATGGTACAATCCGGAATATCAGTACGACGGGCGCATTGCTCGAAATTTCTGGGGGTTTTCCATTTGCCTCAGAGATTGGATCATTGAGTTTGACCCCGCAGTTTCATGGGGAGACTAATTTCCTACCGAATAAGGCTAGATTAGTCTGGAATCAAAGAAAAAACGATGAGGCGGCTTGGTGGGGGCTTGAATTTATAGACCCGCTCGAAGCTCCGTTAGCCAGCTTAAGAGAAAGGATACAAACTAAGATTATGGACGCTACCAAAAAACGGAAATTTATCAGTGTTATGGGGGTGATTTCTTTATTTGTTCTGGTCGGATTGATGGTATTCGTATTAAAAGAACAACAATCGACCTATCAGGTGATTGAATCTTCTGCAGATTTGATGATGAATGCGTTTCAGCAGCAAGCCTCTTTAACGCGGAATTATGTTGAATTATATCACCAGTCACAAGAGGATCTCGCGACTGCGACCAAGGATTTAGCCGCGACCAAGGCCTTCTTGGAACAAACAGAAGCCCTCTTAACGGAAACCAAACAGCAGAATGCGACATTGCAGAATCAAATAGCGCTTCTCAAGGATCAAACGAATTTGCCTTCCGCTGTGAATGAATCCCCTGAAGCGATTCAAAGCCAAAAAGATTTAGAAAATCAAATTGCCTTGCTCAATGAAAAGAATTCGCAGTTTTCAACGGAAATAACGACCTTAAAAGAACAAATGCAGGCTTTGACCGGCGATGTCAAAAGTTTAGAAGAAGGCCGAGACATGATCAGCTTATTTCATAATCGTTTAAAATTAGTCAAGGCCAAAATGCATTACTTAAAGCAAGAGGCGCGTTACGCGAAGATTGCAGCTCAGAAAGAACGAGATCGTATTCTTTTAATGCGCGGCAATAAGGGGTTTTTGGTTAAAAAAGGCGCACCGGCGCAAACGGTTAACGGTTCTCAGAAGTCGGATGACAAAAACGTTGATATTGACGTCTCATTTATTGAGTAATGAGCGAGATTTTGTCTTAAGTCTCACGTAGAGTATTTCTTCAATCATGACCTATCGTTGCTGTTCATTGAACTCCAATTAATCCTTAGAGTGAATGCAGAGGCTTCCAGGAAATGAAAAGACCTGTCTTATCGAAACGCAATGG
>JAHFFY010000072.1 GCA_023247705.1 Candidatus Omnitrophota bacterium
AGTTTCAATTCATATCGGACTTGACTGTTCGTGGTAAAGAAGTTATCCGGTCAATGGGTATTAGGTTTGCTCAAGCCGTATATGCACAAACAAAGACTTAAAAGAATTTAGCAATAAGGAGTATTTTTTGCAGAAGTCGTTTCCAATAATTTTTGTTTTGTTATTCATAACTTCCGTCGTATTCGCATCGCAAATTCCTTCCCAAGAATTTCTCAAGACCGATTTTGTTAAACTTTTTAAGAATAAAGAATACGCCAAGGCCCTGCAAGAATCCAACGCGCTTTTAAAGAAATATCCGCATGATGCGCTCATCCTGCGCTATCGCGCCCTCACGTTAGAGAAACTTAAACAGCCTAAAAAAGCCATTAAACTTTATCAAGAGATTTTAGCAGTGCATCCTAATGATATTCCTGCACGGTTATTTTTAGGGTTGGCTTATGTCAAGCGGGATGAGAATGCGAAGGCAGAGAAGGAATTACGTTATGTTGCGGGGCATGCGTCTTCCACAGAATACCGGCATTGGGCGCAGGCGCAGTTAAATCGGTTGCATAAAAATGAACGCAAGGCCACCAAACCCATCAGAAGGAAACCTTACCTCGTCGGAAAGACAGGCGTTTTTTACGACAGCAATCCATTGCTTCTGCCGGATAATAAAGATTTATTAATCAAAAGTAAAGAAGCAGCGGCGCTTTATTTATTTGAACTGACGGCTGGATATCCTTTGAAGTTAGAAAAAGATTCCCGTTTAGATATTTTGTATATCGGCCAGCAGTATTCTCACAGTCATGGAGCTGAGGGAGTGGACTTTACTTCACAAGGATTTGCAGTGGATGCCAAGAAGCGCACATTCGTCGGGACGCGGTCGTTTCTTTTGGGAAGCCGTTATGATTTTCGAGGCAATTTTTTAAGAAGCGATTTGTTTTCGATCGTGAGCCGTTTTTACCTTAGCGCGGACACATCTTTCTGGCCAAAAACACAAACGCATTTTTATGGACGTTTCGGCATCTTAAATTATGGCCCCGATGGTGCCAATCCTGACCAAACCTCGCGCGACGGCATTCGCGAGGGGCTCGGCGCGACCCAGTATTTTTACGCTTCAAATCTTAAAAGTTTTTTGTTTGTTAAAGGAGAAGTTAATTTTAATCAGGCGCGGGGCGATAATTTTAATCGTGATGGCGCGCTGGCCCGCGTCGGGATCCACACGCCGCTTTATTTTTGTCAAAAAACAGATCTCGATGTCTCGAGTGGATTTGATTGGGGAACATATCTGGATTTCGTGTCGTTATCTACCTTGGATTTTACGGAGCGGCATGATAAACGTTGGGATGTCTATGCGGGTTTGACGCATCATTGGAAACCAAAGCTTGCGACGAGGATTTTTTATCGGTTTATTAATTCACAAAATGATAATGATTTATATGACCGCACCCGGCACATCGCGGGGATGGAAGTTGTGTTTTCGTTTTAATGATAGAGAAAGTTTATGATTATGAAAAAAATCATTTTTAGCGTCATCATATTGCTTATGTTTTCTTCGTTTGCTTTTACCGACGAAGATAAGCACCTTGCGGTTGACCAAGCGATTGGGGGTATGGAACAAGGAAGCCGAATTTCTGCTCCAGATGCTAAAGGCACAGCACCTTTGACTGATATTCATAAAACGATTTCTTCTTCTCAAGGGACTAAAAAGGCAGAGCCGAGCGCTGTTACCATCAGCAGCAATCACGGTAATATTTATTCCGCGCCTGGACAAACGAGTAATCCGGTTAATACAGGTATAACGGGGAGTGAATCGACGACCGGACAAACTGGAACCAAAGAGACAGGTGGTACAGAATCATCGGGCACGGGCGAAACCGGTTCAGGACAAGTCACTAACCCAATAGATACCGGCGGAGTAAGTCAACCGGAAACCGAACCGATCACACATCCAATCGATAGTGGAGTGGGCACAGAGACGCTGACAGAAGAGCCATCTACTGGAACCGGTGGCTCAACGCAAGAGGATACCAGCGGAACTAATGAGCATCCGATGGGAACTGGCGGCTCAGAGACGGGCTCTTCAGAAACGTCCGGCAATCCCATTGTGGATATTGGTGCAGGCGTGGATTTGGAATCGGGAACAGTTGAGACTGACGTGACGGTGGATATAACGGGTGAGCTTGAAGAGAAAGAAATTTTTGAGGCCGACTTGGAAGCCGAAGGTGTTGGATCAATCGATGCTGATGTGACCAGTGCTGCCGATATGACCGGAGAAGAAGTTATCAAAGACGCCGATGTCACGACGGATACAATAACGCAGACAGTCCAGCCCGTTGTAGAAACAGTTCATCCTGCCGAACAGACAGGCCCCGCAGAAAGTCCTCCAACAGAGAGCACACAAGAAAGCAATCCGATCGTTGGTGCTGATGTGAACGTCAATCCAGAATCCGGCACCGTCGAAGGCGGTGTAACGGTTGATACCAGCGGAGAATTGGAAGAGAGACAGATCATTGATGCGGATGTTACAGCCGCAGAAACAGCAGCTGAGACAGAAGTCGGCAGCGCGACGGACGTGACCCAAAGCGATATTGTTGAAAGCGCGGACATAACAACGCAATCTGTTCAAAAAATTATTCCTATACCCTCTGATCTTACGGCCGAAGTGGACACGACAGGCGAAACTAGCGGTGGAGAGGCCGATGTCGGCGTTGAAGCGGATGTTTCCGGCATTAGCGAAGGGGAAGATGTCACTTGCGATCCGGCGGATGCATTAACCTCCGCTGCTTGCGGAATTCCTCAACTTTAAAATATTGTTGATGGGATTATTGAACCTTTTCCAAGGAGGATAAGAAATATTTATTTTAGCGGGCTTAATTATTTTCGTTCTCGACTGTATGGCTGTTTTCGATTGTTTAAAAAGCGACAGAGATTTTGGCAAGAAAATTATTTGGATTATTTTTATTCTTCTAGCTCCGCTCATCGGGATGGGAATTTATTATTTAATCGGAAAGAAGAAATAATGGCAATGGACAATCGTCTTGATTTTGGTTCAGCATTCATCATCGTGATCACATTTATTCTTTTTGTTGTTTCGCTGTTTGTTAAAGGATTAAGTCATGAAATTTTATTGGACTCCGCTGTTTTTCTGGTATCGGTTAAAATCATTATCATGTCTTTTAAAAACGAGTCTTATATTAAAGAACTGAGTAAACAGTTAGAGGAAATTAAAAAATTAATTAAAAAGTGAGAATCTTTGTTCTTCCGTGCTATCACTGTGCTAACAAAATAAGCTCAAGGGTGGGCAAAAGCGGGATAACAGCAACAAAAGGAAAATCGCCCAAGGCATAACATCGTTAGGAGATAAATAAAATCATCAAATACCGTCGAGATCGCTTAACGCGCGCATAACCTGAAGGCCGTGCGTTCAAATCTCATCCCCGCAATTTTTACTCCGCCAATCTTAAATGAATTTAAGGAAGGCGGGGTTATTATTTTGGGATGAGATTTGTCGAGTAAGGTTCTCCCGCTTTTTTGTAAATTATTTATTGAAAGTGTGCTCCTGCCTACCACTGCAAAAAGAAAGGCAGGAAAATCCTGTCCCCGCAATGATTAAGCCAACAGAGTTTTATTCTGCTGGCTTTTCTTTTTGAGAAATTGTCTGGAAAGGTTTTTCGGACGTTATTAAAGTTTTAGTTATTTAGTTGGGGACTGATTACAATAAAAAAGAAAGTGTCGATGGAATTCTGTCTCCGAAGTCAGTACAAAATCTATTTTTTCGACGAGGCAAGAGGTGGTTTTTGTTTTTCTGTCTTTGTATGAATTCGTTTAAGAATTTTCACCATTGACAATGTGAGGTTTTATGCGGCATACTTCAACCATCGCAACGAAATAATTTTCAAAAATACCAGGGCGCAGTTTTCCCAGGGCAAACTCGGACGAAAGTCGGGGGCGCAAAGGATCGGGCCTAAGGATCCGCCCAAAGGCGGGCTAGGGTAGTCGAGCTACATAACGGTGCAGCACTCAGAGGGGATATCCCTTTGAAAACCCAAATGTATGCTCGTTTTTTTTAAAAACAGTTCATTTGGGTTTTTTATTTAAAAGGGGAGCAGCCATGCATAAAGCTAAATTTAGTTTCATCATCTTAACGCTTCTTGTAACAAGTTCCATTTTCGCTTACGGACAGCAGACAAGTCCGACGACAAATCCTTCCTATGTTCCGGGACAAATAATTGTGAAATATAAAAAGAATGCGGTCAGTGTTCCAAGCACGACGAGCGCTGTTGGGAGAACTAATCAGACGTCAGGGCGGGATATTCCTGTAGACAGCGTTTCGATGCCGACGGAACTTTATTCTTTGCATAAAAAATATAAATGTAAAAGCATGCGCCGGGTGTTTCAGCAAGCGGATCAAACTTTCGGCTCTTTTTCAACGACGTTGGCATTGGCGACAAATACACATCATCCCCAGGATGTCTATGTGATGGACATGGACACCACCAGTGATGTGAACGCCGCCGTCGAAGAATTCAAAAAAGACCCTAACGTCGAATATGCTCAGCCTGATTACCTAGCAACGGCGCAGTTTACGCCGAATGATCCATATTTTTTAAGTAAAGGTTCTTGGGGGCAGACGTATGATGATTTATGGGGATTAAAAAAGATGAATACACCGCTGGCCTGGGACACAACTCAGGGGCAGGGGATCGTGGTTGCGGTGGTGGACTCGGGCGTTGATTATACCCATCCTGATTTGGCGGCGAATATGTGGACGAATACCAAGGAAATCCTGGGCAACGGCATAGATGATGACGGCAATGGGTTTATAGATGATGTGCGTGGATGGAATTTTGCTTCAAGCACATCACTTCAATTCCCGGGACCGAATAATGGCGATGTTATGGACCGGCTTGGCCATGGGACGCATGTATCCGGGACCATAGCGGCGGTGGGCAACAATAATTTGGGTGTGATTGGGGTTGCTCCGCAGGCCAAGATCATGGCTGTAAAAGGCTTGGATGATACGGGCAGCGGGTCATTTAGCGGGCTTGCCGCGGCAATTCTATACGCCGCGCAAAATGGGGCGAAAGTCATCAACAATAGCTGGGGATGCAGTGGTCCCTGCCCCTCGAACCCTGTCGCTGAAGATGCGGTTCGCCAAGCCGTCGACTTAGGCAGTGTAGTGGTTTTCTCCGCGGGTAACAGCGCAACGTTTGTGGAACTTATCAGCCCTCAAAACATGACCGATCATAAACCCATAGTGGTGGCGGCTTCGCGACCGGATGACACGCTAGCTTCATTTTCCAATTTTGGTTCTACGGTTGATGTAACGGCACCCGGCAGCGGACTGACTGCAGATATACGAGGTATTTTGTCGCTAAAATCAGCACTCTGCGATCCAAGCATATGTCCGTCCACTCTTATTGTTGGTACAAATTATGTGCGCCAGGCAGGTACTTCCATGGCAGCCCCGCACATCAGCGGTTTGGCGGCGTTGATCCTCTCACTTCATCCCGAATTTATGCCTGCAGATGTTCGGGTTGCCATCATGAAGAGTGCCAATCCGCTCCCCGGGCTTCCGGGATCAGGATTGGCGAATGCCCAAAAAGCCTTGACTATACAAAACGTTACGCGTGCCAGTATTACTTCGCCGCTTAATGGCAACACTATCTCGGTCCTCACTGCGCCTATTCCCATCAAAGGAACAGCAGGTGCTTTGACAGCTTCGACTTTTAAGAATTATACTCTGGAATTTAATGATTCCACTGGCTGGAAAACCATTGTTAACAGCACAACGCCCGTGACCAATGGGGTTTTGGGAAATTGGAATGTCTCTACACTAAACCCCGGTACTTACCAAATCCGTCTTTCGGTATGGACCACGGATAATTTAGTTCCTCTCGTCACAACGATTACGGTTTTTATCCCGCGCGTCTTTTTTGATTCGCCGCTGGAGGGCGACATGGTTTCGGTTTCATCCTTATCCATTCCTATCCAAGGAACAGCTTATGCTTCGGTTTCGACTTTCAAGAATTATACTCTGGAGTTTACCGATTTTGATGGACCGATTCAGTGGAAACTCATTACCAGCAGCACAACTCCCGTGAAAAACGGTGTTTTGGGAAATTGGGACGTCTCGACGCTAAAACCGGGGATTTACCAGATCCGCCTTCAGCTATCGACCACAGATAGTTCGATTCCTGAAGTCAGGACCGTTACAGTTTCGATCCCTCATCCAGGTGTTACAAACGTTTTTTCTCTGCCGGCCCAAACTACGGTAAGGTCGCTGGCTATTGAAGGCAATACAGCGGTTTGGACGACAGACAATGGGACCATGAAGGTTTCCTGCTGTAAGATGTACGCTTATAATTTTCAGACCGGGCTGACGATGGAATTACCGACGAACGGGATCACTGCGACGACCAAGGTATTCATCAGCAACGGCAAAATCATTGCCAATGAATCTACCGGTCTCGGCATATACGATGTGGTCAAGAACTCGAAATCTTATGCGAACACGCTTAATGTTCCGGCTCAAATCGATCCAATGGATGCTAATGGGAATCAGATTTTATTTCATGGGTTCGTCGGGACCAAAATGAACACCTTTATCTACGATATTCTATTAGGGCAGAGGACTGACCTATCGTTAAATTGGTTTTGGACCAGCGGCGTGCTGGATGCCAGCAGTATTTATTTTGTAGATAACCCGAATATTAGGAGCCAGTTTAATGTGTTCGATCTTAAGTTGCAAACTCAAAAACAGTTTGCATTTATGAAACGATTTTTTCCAGGTTTCCTTGATTTGATTAAAAACGTGAATAATGGCAAGATGATTGTATCGAGAGCGACCATCAATAAGATGCTCTTGATGGACATCAGTCATCCCGATCAGGTACAGGAAACAGTATACACCGCTAACCAACTTCCTCTTTTGGTGGATTTTTCCCAGTCCAAAGTGGTTTGGCTTGATTCTACAAATGGAAAGAGTATTTTAAGATCCTGGGATCTCATCTATGGGTTGGATGAACCTATAGGTGTTCTGACAAATGCAGATATGCTAGCCGTGGACAATAACCGCATCGTCTGGGCAAATGGAAAAGGGGTCTTTAGTTATGTGATTCCCGCTCCCAAGCTTCCCATATTTCAACACGTCGGTAATAAGGACGCGCTGCCGGGAGAAACGTTGACGTTTCCGGTTAAATTCACCGACCCCTCAGGCACTAAAATGACGTTAACGGCCACCGGCAGAGACGGATCATCCGTTAATATTTATATTCCCGGCGCAAGTTTTACGGATAATGGTAGCGGAACAGGTACATTCACTTGGGCCGTCCCCAGCAATCTTACGCCCCAATTGTATTCGTTATATCTAACCGCGACGAATGCGGCGGGTTTGAAAAATACAGCTTTAGTGACGGTGACGTTAAAGTCAGTGGAATATGCTGCGGCAATAAAAGCGATCACTCAATATTTCCCAGTCATCTTATCGGGGGCTGACATCACAGCGGCCAAGACTTCTCTGATCCAAACACTGGATGCGCTCAACAGCAAGAGTGGTAAAGATTGGACATTGGCGAATGATTATTACGATCATTTAGCCATTCCGACCGCGCAAAAAGCCATTGATAGTTTTTTTCAGACGATCTTATCCAACGGCAATGTCACGGCAGCGAGGAATATTATGTCGACTGCTATTAGTGAAACCATTTCTTATGATCTACCGGCGCTAGGGCAGTATCAAACTCAAGTAGCGATATCAACGGCCAAAACAGCCATTGATCGGTATTATCAAACGATCTTGGCAAATGGTGATGTCACAACAGCAGGAAATATTAAGCAGACTGCTCTTAATGAACTTAATTTTGTCGATCTTCAAACCGTAGGGCAATATCAAAATCAAGTGGCATTATCGACGGCGAAAACTGCGGTTGACAGATACTGTCAAGTTATTCTGGCAAACGGTGATGTCACAACCGCAAATAATATTTGGTTAAGTGCTTTGAATGAAGTTACTAATTTTGATGATCGAAATGCGCTAGTACAATATGAAAGCCCAGTGATCGTAGCCACCGGGAAAACCGCTGTTGATAGATATTACCAAACAGTGCTGGCCAATGGCGATGTCGCAACCGCTCAAACAATATTGAACAATGCCTACGCACTGGCGTCTTTTTCTTCCTTTAATGATCAAATGGCCGTGTCGCAATATCAAAGCCAGGTTTCCGCTCAGGCCGATCAAATCGCAGTTTCACCGGCGTTTACCGCGGCCAAATCCGCGGTGAATAAATATTTTTCAAAATTGTCCACCGGAGCGGATGCCACGTTGGATAAAAATAATATGAATGCCGCGATGAGCGCGCTGACGGATCCTTTGGCGCAAGCGGCGATCACGATGTATTACAATTTAACCTCGGTGACAACGGCGAAAACGGCGATCAATAATTATTTCACGGCGTTACTGGCGAACCAGGACACGACCTTAACGCAGGGCGTAATGACCAAGGTAAGGTTGGCAGTGAGTGATCCTACGTCGCAGGCGACGGTCAATACGTATTACAACACGACATCGGTGAGTAAGG
>JAHFFY010000018.1 GCA_023247705.1 Candidatus Omnitrophota bacterium
CATACTCAAGATGGAGTGGTTTAAGCCTGGGGCGATTGTTTGCGATCTTGCCTATCCAAAAAACCTTTCCTACAAATCGACCCGCAAAGATATTTTTGTTTTTTCAGGGGGTCTAGCTTCAGTGCCGACGCCGATTAATACGGGAAATGATATCGGTGTCCCGTCTTCTGATGTGTGCTATGGATGTTTTTGCGAAGTGATCATATTGGCCCTGGAGCGGCGTTTTGAAAATTTTAGTTTCGGCCGGGGAAATATTACTCTGGAAAAAATGGATGAGATTAGAAAAATGGGGATTAAACATGGTTTTGAGCTGGCCCCGTTTTTCTGGGCGAAGGGGTTGATCACAAAAGAGGATGTTGAAAATATAAAAAGAGCCGCAATGGTTTAGAAGCACAATTTTGGGCGGGAGAAGATAAAAAAAGATGAAGGTTTTAGTGACCGGAGGGACAGGTTTTATCGGATCAGCGGTTATCAGGCATCTGTTGGCCGCCGGGCATGATGTAAGAATATTGGCCCGAACAAAAAAGAATCGGTATCTTCTCGATGGCCTTGATGTTGAAATTGTTGATGGCAATATCACTTCGATTGAAGCTGTAAAAAAAGCCGTTAAGGGTTGTTCTGTTGTATTTGATCTTGCCGCAGTTTATGCTTTTTACCCTTTTTGGGAAAAAGAGGCCAAGTCCATGTATCGAATCAATGTCGAAGGGACGCGGAATCTGCTTAATTGTGCTTTGGAATATGGCGTCAAACGGTTTATCCATACCAGTACGATCGCAACTATCAGCAAACGTTCTGATGGCCAACCTTCGGATGAACAAACGGGTTTTAACTTTAAAGAAGCCAGTCACTATGCCCGTTCCAAACATATGGCTGAACAGGAAGTTTTAAATTTCTGTCAAAAAGGTTTGAACGCGGTCATTCTTAATCCGGGGATTGTCTTCGGGGAAAGAGATTATAAACCCACGCCTTCAGGAGAGATTATTGTTAAATTCTTAAATCGACAATATCCTGTCTATTTTGATACGATTTGGTCAGTCGTTGATGTTGATGATGTGGCCCACGCCCATGTGGCGGCCATACAAAAGGGAGAGACAGGGCAGCGTTATATTTTGTGTGACAAAAATTGTTATTCTATGAAGGAATTATTTCATTTGTTACAGAAAGTATCAGGTGTTCCAGCCCCTAAAATGAAAATTTCTCATACTTTTTTGTCGATTTTTGTGTATCTGGATGAATGGTTTTCTTGCAAAATATTGAATAAGAAGCCTTTAATACCATCGGAGGGCCTTAAGTTTTGCAGGAATTTTGTTACGTACGATAACAAAAGGGCTGTTAAAGAGTTAGGGTATATGCCTACACCCATTGAAGAGACATTACGTAAAGCGGTTAACTGGTACAGAAACAATGGGTATATCAAAAATATGCGTGAATCCTAATATGGTTGACAATGTAAATAATAAAGAAAATGATATTCGTCCAGTTTTGATCATCTACCCGACGTTATTTTCTTTGCTGATATTAAATTATTTAGTTTACCAGAAAAAGGTTAAGTTTGCCGGTGTCATTTTATCTGTAGCACATATAAAGACTAAGGGCGTCAGTTTTTCTTTCCCAGAGTCCTCATATATTTTATTAAGAAGAACAGGAGTTTGGTATGCAACGTACCTATTATTTATGATTAAAGGCGCTTATCTTTTTTTATTGTTTTGGCGGATTTCTGGTTTTTTTACAGGAAAAAAAGTAGAATTAAGGACATTTTCAAAAATATTCAAGGAATACGGTATTCCTGTATTTAAAAGTGAAGATATCAACAATGAAGCGGCTGTAAACTTTATGAGAGATATCAACGCAAATTTTATCGTTTCGATATACAACAATCAAATCTTAAGGTACCAAACGTGTAAGAAGTTCACGTATGGAGCCATTGGGATCCATAATTCCTATCTTCCTGATTTTGGCGGGCTGGATGCAGCTTTTGAGGGGTTATTCCATTTTGTAAAAGAAACAGGAACGACCGCGCATTATGTGGATACAGGTATTGATACCGGGGATGTTATTTGCCAGGAGAAGATTTCCATTGATCCTATGGATACGGTATTTTCGTTAAATATTCGTCAGTGGATCAAAGGTGCCCAAATGATTCCGCTTGTTCTTGATCAAATCGAGAAAGGCAATGTCAAAGTTAAGAAACAGGACTTCAGCAAAGTTCAATATCCATACCAATCATTTCCGAGTAAAGAAAGAGTCAAAGAGTTTCACCGAAAACAAAAGAATTGTATTCGTTTAAGAGAAGTCTTTATACTTAATGAATTCTTATGTAACGTATTTGGTGTGAGATAAATTAATTGAGAGTAATGAATAAGGATGTAAATAATGTTTTCTCCCTCTAATTATTTTTTTAATATTCATGCCTTGCCATTCTTTGTATCGGGAGCTTTAATTACGATTGAGGCCGCTTTTGTTTATTTTCAAAATAGAAAATCTCTCATCAATATTGGATTTGCAACTGTTACAGTTTGCGCGGGGTTTTGGCTTGTTGGGATCGGATTAATTTATTCTTCCTCGCATGAAACAGCCGCCCTCATCTGGTCGCGGTATTTTTGCTGGCTGGGCATTATATTTATTTCACCAAGTGTTTATTTATTTTCTACAGTATGGAAAGATAAATCATTGAAGAAAGCAAGGCCAGTGATACTTTTTAATTATACTGTCGCTCTTGTATTTTATGTGATTTGTATTGCCACTTCTTCGCTTGTGAAGGGATTATGGTCGTATTCCTGGGGTTTTTATCCCAAGGCTGGAATGGTACAGAATTATTTTATGGTTTGGTATGTTATTCTTATGATATTATCGTTTCGTAATTTTATTCAGAATTATATATATGAAGACGTTGAAATACATAAAAAACATACCGGATTTGTTATTTTGGCGTTCATATTCGGTGGGATTGGCGGATCCTTAGATTATTTAGGAAATTACGGTATTGCTCTTTATCCTTCTGGTAGTTTTTGCGTTTTATTGTTCTCCACAGTGATTGCATACTCCATCGTTAATTATCGATTGATGGACATTGAGACCGTTTTGCATAAAACAGCCCTGTGGATTTTGTCTTTCTCTTTGATCGTGGTTCCGATCCTGATGGTCTACCAGTGGGTTTTCCCTCACATAAAAAGCTCAACTGTTCTTCAATTCATTTTTGTATCCCTCTATTTTGTTGTCTTTGCGGTTTATTTACGTTTGATCCAGCCGAAAGTCGACCATTTCTTCCAGAGGCGCAAGGCAAATTTTGAAGAAATTTCTAATCAATTTATCAGTGATTTGGTTCATTTGAAAGGCCTTGACAGCCTTATCCAGCGGCTCGAAGAAACTATTACTAATACTTTGTATCCGCAAGGGATCGATATCTTTATTTATGATGAAAAAAAAAAGAATTATCATATGATTAATAGGAATGCGGCGGCAAATCGGGTGTCTCAATTTCCGGTTGGAAATGAATTTTTGATATGGTTAAATAGGAATAATAGTATTGTTCATAAAGAGTTCGTAGACACTGATCCGAAATATGCTGCCATCAAAGACGTGGCCAGGGATTATTTTGATTCCACAGGGGCCATGGTGGTGATCCCTTTGGTTTTAAACGAACGGTTGCTAGGGGTTATTAACTTAGGAAAGAAGGCAAACTTAAGACGTTATAACGCGGTGGATTTTCATTTCTTAACCACCATGAAAAATCAATCGGCGATTGCTATTTCCAATTCACTCATTTATCAAAATATCGAAGAGCAGGTTAAAGAGAGAACGAGAGAATTGGTCGAAGTGCAGAAACAGCTTGTTCAGGCCGAAAAATTAGCCACCGTCGGTACCCTTTCGGGTGGCGTTGCCCATGAAATCAATAATCCTTTAACTGCGATCTTGACTAACGTTCAGATGCTTCTGACATTTAGTGAAAGCACAGACGCAAAAATGGACAGGGAGGCTTTGGAGATCATTGAAGAAGCCACGCAACGCTGCCGGACAATCGTTCAGAAAATGATGGCCTATGCCAAAAAGCCCCTGGAATCCGATCAGGTGGCCAAGATAGATCTATCTGATGTCTTGCAAAAAGCGGTCTCCTTTATTAATTATCAGTTGGAACAGGACAGTATCCAAATTGATATTGATGCGCATCAATCCCCTTATTCGGTTATGGGAAACGGGAATGAACTGGAGCAGGTTCTGACAAATTTGATTTTAAACGCCCGCGATGCCATAATGGAGACTAAACAAAAGGGAAAAATTCAGATAACTCTTTCCAAGAATGAAAGGTATATCAAGGTTAGAGTTAAGGATGAAGGAATTGGGATCTCGGAAGAGCATATGGCCAAGATCTTTGATCCATTTTTTACAACCAAAGATGTGGGGAAAGGATTGGGTTTGGGCCTTTCTATTTGTCAATCTATCATTGAAAAGCATCAGGGACAGATTACGGTCGAATCAAAGCCAGGGGAGGGGGCTGCGTTTACCGTCCATTTGCCCTGGTATTCCGGTTGAAATTTCTTCGGCACAGAAAACCATCGATTTCAATTGGGAGAGCGTCACTGTTAACCATGCATGATCCGTTAGGATTCAGCAAAGGAGAAACAAGATGCCTAAAAAAATTTTAGTTATTGATGATGAGGCTATGGTTACGGAGAGCGTAAAAAAGCTCTTAAAAAAATCAGGCTATGAAGTTGAAATTGCTCATAGCGGTGCAGAGGCCATAAAAAAAATCAAAGATGCTAATTTTAATCTTATCATCTCCGACATAAGAATGCCGGGGGAAGACGGTATAGAAATTATCAAGAATATCAGATCCTATTTGCGAGAAAATAAAAGAGACCTGATCCCGGAAATATTAATTACCGGTTACGCCAGTCAGGACAAATACAAAAGCGCTATTGAATTAAAAGTGCGTGCCTATCTTAATAAACCGTTTGATATCAAAGAACTATTGGAAAAAATAAAAGAAATTTTAAGTTAAAAGTAAAATAGTGAAGCTCAATAAAAGATTATGGAAAAACGTATTGTGATTACAGGGATTGGGGTTGTTTCTCCCAATGGGGTAGGAAAAGATGATTTCTGGCAGGGCATTAAGAAAGGCCGGTCAGGCATCAAGCCCATCACCATTTTTGATCCCAGTTTTTATAAAACAAAACTTGCCGGAGAAATCTCGGATTTTTCTCCGGAGGAATTTTTAGGCTCACAGGGGCTGAAAAATTTTGACCGGGCAACCAAGCTTGTTTGCTCGGCCGCGAAACTTGCATTAGACGATTCCGGATTTCAAATTACTGAACAAAATACGGAGGATGTCGGGGTCGTCACCGGAACAACGCTTGCTTTTTGGAGTATCGCCGAGATAAGTCGCGAAATTGTGGAAGATGGCCCGCAGTTCACAACGGCAGGTATATTTGCCGGCACAACGATCAACAGCGTTTCCAGCCAAATTTCGATTCGTCATAACATTAAGGGATTTAACAGTACGATCTCAACGGGGTATACCGCCAGTATGGACGCGCTGAAGTATGCGGTGAATTTTATTAAATTGGGTAGGGCTAAAGCGGTTCTTGTGGCCGGAGTTGAGGGCTTGACATTTGCGAGCTTTACCGGATTTTATAAAATTGGATTTCTCGCGGGTATTAACGGCGAAGAGGTGTCCTGCCCGTTTGATAAAAGAAGAAACGGAATAGTCCTGAGTGAAGCGGCCGGTGTCATATTGATTGAGGAGGAAGAGCACGCGAGGGCGAGGAAGGCCAATATTTATGCGGAACTGGCTGCGGTTGAAAATACATTTTATGCCTTTCGTGCTGCAAAATATGACCCGAAGGCAAGGGGTATTACTAAGACCATGTTCAAGGCCCTGGATAACGCGGGGCTGCAGGAAGAAGAAATTGATTATATTTCGGCTTCTGCCAATTCGGTTCCGCAACAGGACATGCTGGAGACCATGGCCATCAAGGAAGTTTTTAATATCTATGCTTCCCAAATACCGGTGAGCGCCCTTAAATCCATGGTGGGGGAAAGCGTCAGTGCCGCAGGCGTTTTGCAGATCGTGGCTGCGATCGGGTCTTTGCAGCAATCGTTTATTCCTCCAACGATTAATTACAAAGAAAAGGATTCTGCGTGCGACCTGAACTATGTGCCCAATACCGCACAGAAGATGGATGTTGAGAATATTTTGATCAATAATTTCGGTCCTGGAGGTAGCAACGCAACTGTTATTATCAAAAAATATAAAAGTGGATAGGATGGAGACTCAGGGATCATACAATAATGTTTAGGAGTAAGATCAACATGGGAAATGAGGGACGACGGGTTGTAGTTACCGGAATAGGAATTGTTTCTTCGGTCGGCATTGGCCGGGACGCCTTTTGGGAGTCGATTATTAATGGCAAATCCGGCATCAGCGAAGTCACCTCGATAGATACATCAGGATACCGGTGTCATCGGGGAGGAGAAGTCAAGAATTTTAAACCGGAAGATTATATTTCCAGAAGGAAAATCAGGTTTTTGGGACGATCCTCCCAGTTGGCCATTGCGGCCGGATCACAGGCCCTGACTGACGCAAAGTTGATCAATAAAGAAACTGTCCAGCGGGATATGGGTGTGGTTGTCGGAACGACAACAGGCGAGCAACCTCTTGAACAATTGTTGTCGGCTTGGGCTAAGGGCGGATTGAAAAATATTGACCGAAATAAAGTTTTTCAAGCCGCGGCAAATAATATTTCAGAAAATGTCGGTATGGAATTTAAGACATGTGGGCAGAATTATCTTATTCCCACGGCCTGTGCTGCCGGCAATTACGCGATCGGATGCGGGTATGATTTGATCAAGAGCGGAGACCTGAATTTTGCTCTGGTTGGTGGAGCGGATGCCTTCTCAACGGTTGCCTTTACCGGTTTTCAGAGGATTTACGCGATGTCTCCCGATGTCGTGCGTCCGTTTGACAAGAACCGGAAAGGAATGATGCTTGGCGAGGGAGCTGGGATGCTTTTACTGGAGACTTACAAATCGGCGGTTAAACGCGGCGTTCATATCTATGCCGAAATTTTAGGCTACGGCCTTTCCTGCGATGCCTTTCATGCCACCGTCCCGAACTCCCGAGGGATCAGCAGGGCCATGGAAAAGGCTTTGCTTGAAACGGGTTTGACATACAAGGATGTGGATTATATCTGCGCGCATGGGACAGGCACTGTTTCGAATGATAAGACGGAGTGCCAGGCCATCAAAGATGTCTTTCAAGAGCGGTCCAAGGAAATTTTGGTCAGTTCTATAAAATCAATGATGGGGCATCCTATGGGCGCGTCATCGGTCATTGAAGCCGCGGCCTGCTGCCTGGCTGTCCAAAACCAGATTGTTCCACCGACGATCAATTTTGAAAATCCCGATCCCGAGTGCGATATCGATTGCGTTGCCAATAAAGCCAGGAAGACGAAAATCAGGATTATCCTGAATAACGGTTTTGCTTTTGGCGGGAATAATGCATGTGTCGTTGTAAAAAAGATTGAGTAGATGATCGTTCTCGAATACGATGACAGAATAATAGTTTCCTAAAATCTTACCGCAAGAATTCCTCTTGTTATTCCTTCCCATGATTAATTATTAAATCGGAATGTTTCAATCGTTTCATAGATCGGACCTTGCGCGGTCAAGGTGCTTTTGATCAGTCTGATGGCCTGGACCGTTTGCTGCAAGGGTTGGAGGAAGGAAAAATTTTGCATGGTCTTGATCAGGGGTGATTTATTTAACGGAGAACGCACGCGTCCCAAGGTGATGTGTGGTGAGAAATCGCGTTTTTCTTTGGCAAATCCTAGAATTTGCAAATCATCCTCAATCTTTTGAACAATCTCAACAATTTTTTCTCCCCCCGAGGAAATGCCGACCCAGATCACTTTCGGGTATTCCGGTTTGGGAAAGACACCTAATTTATTTATTTCCATGGAAAAATTTTGATAGGGAGAGGTGATCTTAGATAAAATCGATTTGAGTTTCTCTATCTGGTCGGTAGATGTGTCGCCCAAAAATTTTAGAGTCAGGTGAATGTTGTTCGGGGCGACCCATTTGACATCTGCTTTGGCTCTTTGCAGATGTCGTTGGATTTCCTCCAATTCTTTTTGGATAGAAGCGGTCAGCTCGATGGCAATAAATGTTCTAAGGGAATTGGTCATGGAACGATCTTATGGCGGAAGCGGTCTTATAAAAATTTTAAGAAGAGTTTTAAGGCGGTTGTAGCCGCCTGGTTTTTGATCTGCAGGCGTTTGCCTCTGAATAGACATTGAAGACAGCGGTTGTCTTCCGCTTTGAGTTTTTTATTCAATGAATTGATTGCGATAAAAGTCAATCCGACCGGTTTACCTGGCTGCGCGCCGCCCGGCCCGGCAATGCCGGTGATAGCGATCCCGATATCTGTTCGAAAAAATTTACGGATATTTTGGGCCATCTGTTGTGCGACTTCAGCACTCACTGCTCCATGCTTGGCTAATAAAAGAGGGGAAATTTTTAACAATTTACTCTTTGACTCATTACTGTAGACGACGAGCCCGCATTTAAAGAATTTGGAACTCCCGGGGATGTTGGTCAGGCGGTGGGAAAGCAGTCCCCCGCTGCAGGATTCCGCAATCGCCAGGGTTTTTTTATTTTTGATCAGAAGTTTCACTATTTTTTCCTCGATCAGCATGGTATTATTATTACAAAATTTTTTATGAAAATCATTATCTATCTTTGCGAATAAGAAAGATCAAAGAAAAGAAAAAATTATGCCCAGGCAGGTTATTACGTTTCATTACACCTTAAAAGATAAACCCGGTAAAATTCTGGATTCTTCCGGGGACAAAGAGCCGATCTCTTTTTTGACGGGATCGGGCCAGATCATTGCGGGTCTGGAGGCCGTGCTCATCAATCTCAAAAAAGACGACATGAAAGAAGTGTTCATTCCATATCAAGAGGCCTATGGCCCGTATGATCAACAGTTGATCTATCAGGTTTCCAAAGACAAGTTTCCCATACAGGAGATTACAATCGGCGATATTTTTCAGATCCAGAAAGATGATATTCACCAGATGGTGACGGTGATTGATATTCTGGACTCAGATGTTATGTTGGATGCGAACCATCCTTTAGCCGGAAAAGATCTCTATTTTTCGATCAAGATCGTGGAAATCCGCGCGGCAACGCCGGAAGAAATCGCTCACGGCCATGCCCATGGAGAAGGCGGCCATCACCATCATTAATTTTTTCCCCTTTTTTTCTCTTTCGATTTCCGTCTGAGGAATCAATTCTCACGATGAACAAAGAACAATTCCTTACAGTCATGAAAATTTTTGTCCAGGAGGGAGGGAAGATTGTCCTTCGGTATATCCGGGATAGTTCTCCTTCCCTTAAGCCGGATCAATCGATTATTACTGAAGCGGATAAAGCGATCTCGGTGTTGGCGCACGAGTTATTAAAAGAATTTCTGACCCGCGGGGACCATATCCTCATCGATGAAGAAGATGAACAGCGCGGCCGTTATCTTAACCAGGCCAAGCTCGCCCCAATTCCATATCTTTGGGCGATTGACCCGATCGATGGGACAAGAAATTATGCGAACCGCATGCCCAACTTCGGGATTTCGATCGGCCTCCTCAAAGACCTCAAGCCGTGGCTGGGGATGGTTTATTTTCCGTTATTGAACGAGTTGTTTTATTGTGACGGGCAAGAGGCTTATTTTGTTCAAAATGCCTTCGGAGATCTCGAACATAGAGAACGTATTATTCCGGTGGATCAAGTCATTTCAAAGCAGAGTATTTTTCTTCTGACGGACAGTTTTTTTCAATCATTTGATTGGGACAATAAGGATTGTCATGTGATGATTCCGGCCTGTGCTGTGGTGGATTTATGCTGGCCGGCGATCGGACGAGGGTGCGGTGCGATCCTGAAATCTTATCTTTGGGATTTTGCCGGATCGTGGCCGATTTGCCACGCCGCGGGTCTGTTTTTAAGATCGCTGTCCACCGGGCGGGTCCTGGACCGGCTGCAGGAAGATTTGTTTATGCAAGATCCCAAACCCTGGCGTTTAAAAGATTACTATATCCTTTCCTCAGAGAGAAACTATCCCATCTTAAAGGCAAAAATCAGCCAAACAAGGGGACAAAAATCTTGACAACCCGGGGTCTATCGCATATATTACAACAAGCTTTCGGGATTCCTGAGGTCGGTTCTCAGGGGGGTGTAAGTCCCAGCTGGTAGTGATACCCTCTGAAATGGAATGGGTTTAAGCCTACGAGCACTTCAAATGATTATGTCAATTTTTGAAGGTTAGCAGATCAAGTGAAGTCCGATCCATGGAAACATGATGAACAGGACGATTCTTGAGCCAATAGTTCCAATATCATTTGGATCCTCTTTCAAGGACGGTTAGCGCCAGATTCTAAAAAAGAGGAAAAGCCTAGATGGAAGAAAGCTGCTCAAAAGATAATGCATCACGTTGATTCTCTGCGTTGATTGTGTTCTTAAAATTTAAGATTATCTTTTGTAATCAATATTTCTTGAGTGAACGCAAAGAACGTTGAACGGTTTTTGGGTAAGGAATTTTAGTTTTTCAAAACCGTTTAAGTGATCCTTGAGTTCTTCTTGAGGAGATATTTATATCTTCTATCCCAATCCCGAGAGTAAAGTGTATCTTGGGGTTTTTTATTTTCTGATTTTGATCGTAAGCATGTAACGGTATTACAATCGAAATCATTGTTATCATTAACCCACTAAACGGAGTCGGATCGAAAATATGTTTAATACCATTTTAGAAATTATTGAAGATTTAAAAGTTGGAAAAATGGTGATTGTGATGGATGATGAAGGCAGGGAAAACGAAGGAGACCTTTTGATGGCGGCCCAGTTTATTCGCCCCGAAGATGTTAATTTTATGGCGAAGGAAGCCAGGGGATTGATTTGCGTCCCGATGGAAGAAGATCGTCTCAATCAATTGGACCTGCATCCGATGAAAGATGATTCGAATCAAAAACATCAGCGCTGCAATACCGGATGGGCGATCTCTGTCGACGCTGCGAAAGGCGTGACCACCGGGATTTCCGCCTTTGACCGGGCGCAAACCGTCAAAATTTTGATCGATCCGAAAAGCAAATCGACTGATCTGGTGACACCGGGACATTTGTTCCCTCTGCGAGCCAGAAAAGGCGGTGTTTTGGTCCGTGCCGGACATACCGAGGCCTCCGTTGATCTGATGCGTCTGGCGAATCTTTATCCGGCGGGGGTCATTTGCGAGATTATGAATGAAGATGGCACGATGGCCAGAACCCAGGACTTGATTCAATTTGCCCAAAAAAATAAATTAAAAATTTGCACGATCGATAGTTTGATTGAATATCGCCGGAAATATGAAAAGTTGGTCGAACGTTCTGTGGAAACCAATTTGCCGACGGGTTACGGTAAATTCAAAATGTTCGGGTATGAGTCTAAGGTCGACGGGGTTTGTCATGTGGCGCTGGTTTTAGGCAAAGTGGACGGGACTGTCCCGGAATTGGTCCGGGTCCAGTCCGAATGTCTGACGGGAGATGTGTTTGGCTCGCAGCGCTGTGACTGCAATGCCCAGTTGCACGGCGCGTTAAAAATGATTCAGGAAAACGGCTCGGGAATCCTGCTTTACATGCGGCAAGAGGGCCGGGGGATTGGACTCATGAATAAAATGAAGGCCTATCGTCTCCAGGATACAGGGATGGACACTGTGCAGGCCAATGAGGCCCTGGGGTTTGCCGCGGACCTGCGCGATTATGGGATTGGCGCGCAAATTTTAGTCGATCTGGGGGTGAAGCAGATCCGGCTTTTGACGAATAATCCGCGCAAGATTGTCGGGCTGGAAGGTTATGGTTTAATGGTCGTTGAGCGCATTTCGTTAAATATCCCGCAGAATGCAACAAACAAAAGATATTTGAAAGCTAAAAAAGAAAAATTAGGACATATTTTATAAAATCGTCGTGTTGATTGAGTTTCCTTTATGGTCAAAATTATTCAAGCGTCCCAACAATCGCGAAATAAAAAATTTGGTATTGTCGTTTCCCGATACAATGAGTTTATCACCAAGAGATTGCTCGACGGGTGTTTAAAAGAATTGAGTCGTTTAGGTGTCCAAGAGAATCAGGTGACGGTGGTCTGGGTTCCGGGTTCCTTTGAGATTCCTCTGGCGGCTTTAAAGTTGGCTAAACAAAAGAGTGTTTCCGGTGTCATCTGTCTCGGGGCCATTATCCGGGGAGAAACAATCCATTTTGATCTGGTCGCGAAAGCGGTGGCGGATGGGGTCCTTCAGGTAATTTTGAAAACGGAAAAACCGGTGGTCTTTGGGGTTCTGGCAACGGAAACGGTCAATCAAGCTTATAAACGTTCGGAGGCCAAAGGCGACCATAAAGGCAAAGAAGCCGCTCGGAATGTCGTTGAGATGGTCAATCTCATGAGCCGAATTTGAAAAGATATCTATGCGCAAACGATCTCTGGCCCGGGACTGGGCATTAAAAATTTTGTATCAATCGGATGTTACCGGCCGTACGGTCGAACGTAGCGCCGAGGTCTTCTGGGAGAATGAAGAAGAGAAGGATCAAGAGGTTTTAGAGTTCTCCAAGAGATTGGTTTTGGGCGTTTATGAGAACCTCAAGAATATCGATGATAAAATTTCTCAATACGCCACCAATTGGCAGCTCAAGCGTATGGCGATCATTGATCGGAATATTTTAAGACTGGGTGTTTTTGAACTGCAATTTGCCAGCGATATCCCTCCCAAAGTCACCATTAACGAAGCGGTTGAACTTGCCAAGAAATACGGCGATCTCGACTCGAGCAAATTCGTCAATGGGATATTAGATAAAATCCACAAGACGGAAATCATCCCGAAGGATGAAAAATAGTGACGCGATTCGCTGATTTACATATCCATACCGATTATTCGGACGGTACGATGTCGCCGCGAGAAATCGTTCAGGGTTCGATTCCAGCGGGTTTAACCTGTTTAAGCATTACCGACCACGATACGGTCGACGGGATTGATCCGGCGATCAGCGCGGCCAAGGATTTTGACATCGAAGTTATTCCGGGGATTGAATTGTCCGCGGAAATGGCTGGCAAGGACATTCATATCTTAGGTTATTTTTTGGACCATCAGAACAAAACGTTTATTTTAGAATTGCAGCAGATTCAGGAAGCCAGGCAGGACCGGATCAGACAGATGATCCAGAACTTAAAAAAGCAGGGGATCGATAATATTGATTTTGAAGAAGTGGCTTCGCTGGCGCGGTCCAAGTCGGTGGGACGTCCTCACCTCGCTATGATGCTGCAAAAGAAAGGGTGGGTCGGATCGATCCGGGGCGCGTTCGATAAATATATCGGCGAGGATTGTCTGGCCTATGTCGAGAAGTTTAAACAGACGCCTTATGAGGCCATTGGGTTGATCCGTAAATTCGGCGGGGTCGCCGTGCTGGCGCATCCGATGGTCACGTTGCGTGACGAATTGATCCCGAGCTTTGTCGACGCCGGTTTAAGCGGCCTGGAGGTTTTTTATCCTAATCAATCGTCAAGTATCATAAAGTATTACCAAGGCCTGGCTGTTAAATATAATTTGATTATGACCGGCGGATCTGATTTCCATGGAGAGAATAAAGACAACACCTACCTTGGAAAATCAAAGGTTTCTTATCAGATCGTCGAAGATCTTAAAATTGCAGCTGGCATATAGTTTTTTTAGAATAAACCTCAATTCCTGCAGACTTTCATGGCCATGACTAAAATTCCCAACAACGATTTGAAGTATATGAAAATGGCGTTTAATCTCGCGCAACGGGCAAAAGGCCGGACCTCGCCGAACCCGTTGGTCGGTTGCGTGATTGTTCGTGCGGGGAAGGTCATTGCCTCCGGGTGGCATAAGCGTTGCGGCGGGGATCACGCGGAAATCATGGCGCTCAAAAGCGCTGATCCGGCGCGCGTGAAAGGGGCCAGCCTCTATGTGACGCTGGAACCGTGCTCTCATTTCGGCCGCACCCCACCGTGCGTTGATCAAATCATCAAAAGAGGGATTAAAGAAGTGATCGTGGGGATGAAAGATCCTAATCCGGTGAACAACGGCAAGTCGCTTTTGAAATTTAAAAAGGCGGGAATTCAAGTGCGGATTGGATTTTTAGAAGATGAGTTGAAGCAAATGAATGAGTCTTTTATTAAATACATCACCCAGCGTCTGCCGTTTGTCGTGGCCAAATGCGGCCAGACCCTGGATGGGAAGATCGCAACAAGCCAAGGCCAGTCCCGGTGGATCACATCAAAAGAATCAAGAGACTATGCCCATCGTTTACGTAATGATTTCGACGGCATTTTGGTTGGCATCAGGACCGTCTTGAACGATGATCCTTTTTTAAATACGACCGCAAAAATCAGGAAGAACATCAATCCGATCAAGAAAATAATCATCGACAGCCGTTTGCGTTTGCCCCCGGCGGCGAATTTGTTCAAGAACACCGCGCCGTCCCGGATTATTGTGGCCACGACCCGTTTGGCTTCGCAAAGTAAAATTCGACAATGGATGCGTCGAGGGATTATGGTGCTCGTTTGTCCGCAAAAAAGAAATCAGGTTGAGTGGCGATGGTTATTAAAAGAATTAGCGAAACAAGAAATCACGAATGTTTTGATCGAGGGCGGGGGGCAAACGATCGGAGGGGCGCTGCGGGCAGGCATGGTGGACAAAATGATAATCTTTCTCGCGCCTAAGATTATGGGTGATGAATCGGCGATCAGTTCTGTCGCGGGAAGCCGGATCAAACATGTGGATCAGTCCGTTCGGCTGCGTGATTTAACAATTAAGAAATTCAAAGAGGATATTCTCATCGAGGGATATGTTTACCGGAATCATTGAAGAGTTAGGAACCGTTCAAGCCATTCAGTCCCCAAAAAACCTTTTGGTCTTGAATGTCCGTGCGCCCAGGATTTTTGTCGGGACCAGGCCAGGTGACAGCATTAGTGTCAATGGGGTTTGTTTGACAGTGGCAAAGATGGTAAAACCGGGCGTTTTTGTTTTTGAACTGATGCGCGAGACCATGGATACAACGAACCTGCAGTCTTTAAAAAAAGGATCACGTGTCAACCTGGAACGCGCCCTGAAGGCGGGCAGCCGTTTAGGCGGGCATTTTGTGACCGGGCATATTGATGGCGTGGGACGGATCGTGAAGATCCTGAAAAAGAAAAATTTTGTCGAATGGCAGATTTCCTTCAAAGACCAAACACACTGGAACCGATATCTGGTCCCGAAAGGATCGATCGCCCTGGACGGCGTCAGCCTGACGGTGGGAGAGGTCAAACAAAATTTGTTTACCGTGTATTTAATCCCGTATACTTTAAAAGTCACGACGTTTGGACACAAGAAGATTTCCGATGGGATTAATATCGAGATCGATCTTTTGACGAAGTATGTTTTGAAAATTTTGAAATGAAACGGCGATGGGCCAACCCCCGATCGGTAAAATTCCGAAGGGTTGGCCCGGGCGTCCCTTCAATCATCCGGTATGTGACGATCGTTTGATAAAGTTGATTTTTTCGTTATTGTAGGATAGGATAAGCGTAAATTTTTTACTCCCCAAAACAATGAAAACAACAGCGTGAGGTATGATTCGTGAACGAACTGACTTTAAAGGATAAAGTCGCGGTTGTCACCGGCGGCACCCGCGGGATTGGGCGGGCGATCGTCGCTATGTTGGCTCAATCGGGATGTCAGGTCGCTTTTAATTATCAGAAAAATAAAGAAGCCGCTTTAGCCTTGGAAGAGGAACTAAAAAAAATTGGGTGTCGCTCACAATCGAGATGTGTCGATATGAAAGATTTTGAAGCGGTCAAATCCTGGATCGAAGAAATAAAAAAACAATTTGGCCGGATCGATATTTTGGTTAATAATGCGGGGATGATTATTGATAAAGCCCTGATGCTGATGGGCCGGGAAGACTGGGATCAGGTGATCGATACGAATCTGGGCGGTCTATTTAATGTCAGCCGTGCGGTGATCGTCAGTTTTTTAAAACAGAAAAGCGGGGATATTGTCAATATCTCATCGGTCAGCGGCCTCATCGGGTTAAGCCGTCAGACGAATTATTCGGCGAGCAAAGGCGGCGTTAACTCTTTTACCAAGGCCCTGGCCAAGGAAGTCGCGGCCTACGGGATCCGCGTCAATGCCGTTGCGCCGGGATTTATTGCCACCGAGATGCTGGAAGGATTCAACGAAGAGCAGAAAAACCAGATTCTTAAAGAGATTCCGTTGGGGCGTCTCGGCTCGGTACATGACGTGGCCAACTGCGTCAAGTTTTTGTTAAGCCCGCAAGCACAGTATATCACCGGCCAGGTGATCTGTGTCGATGGCGGGATGACGATGCGTTAAGATTTACAGGAAAAAAATTTCCCAGAAGAGGAGAGGTTTATGCAACTGGATGCCCTTGAAATCAGGAAGATTATTCCGCACCGGTTTCCTTTTTTGCTGATCGATAAAGTGGTCGAGATCCGCCCGAACGAAAAGCTGATCGCGATCAAGAATGTCTCGATCAACGAACAATTTTTCACCGGACATTTTCCCGAGGAGAAGGTGATGCCGGGCGTTTTGATTGTCGAGGCGATGGCCCAGGCCGGGTGTATTTATTTTTATTACAGTAAAAATCTTTTCGGTAAAGAGATCATCTATTATCTGGCGAAGGTGACCGCGAAGTTCATGGCCCCGGTTGTCCCGGGCGATCAGCTGCGCATCGAGGTGACCACCATCAAAATGATGCCCAAGGTCGGGTTCCTCAAAATGGAAGCCTTTGTGGCCGACCAAGCGGTCGCCGAGGCACAGATTGGTTTTAGCGTCAAAGAAGTTTGAATTTGTCCTTTCGAAAAGATTTGCGGGGAGTAGCGCAGCTCGGCTAGCGCGCAACGTTCGGGACGTTGAGGTCGAGGGTTCAAATCCCTCCTCCCCGACCATGAACCACTCGCCTGCCCTGCACTGGAGCAGAGCGACTAATGCAGGGTAATCTCGGGTTCATGGCAAGCCATGCAGCCAATAGTATGGGGGTCATGAGTTCTGTACCAGAGCAACAGCGACTGGTACAGGGGCGATTCGTAACGACAACCAAGTTTTACAACGCAGGTATTTTGTTTATATTCTTCAAAGCGAAAAAGATTTTTTTCTTTATACAGGGTTTACAGAAAATTTTGAAGCAAGATTGCAACGCATGAAAAAGGCGAGGTCCCATCGACTCGCTTTAGACGACCTTTGAAATTGATTTTTTAGGAAGCCTATTTGACAAAAAGCGATGCCATTCGTCGCGAGCAGTATTTTAAGACATCGAAGGGTAAAACAGTTTTGAAGATGATGCTAAAAGATTATTTTACAATCTCCGATTAAAAAATAATGGAGGACTGCTTTATGAAACGATTCTATGTCAGCGCAATCTTTTTGTTCGTCGTTGTTTTATTTTCTTCTCAACCCGCCCACGCTCAACAACAAACCAACTACCCCCGCCTCATCAGCGTGACGGCCGAGGCGCAGGTGAAAGTCGTCCCGGATGAAGTCGTTTTGCGTTTAGGGGTGGAGACCTGGGATAGAGTTTTGACGGTCGCACAATCCCAGAATGATGTGATTGTCCAAAAAACCTTCGATATTGCTAAGGAATTCAAGTTAGCGGATAAAGATATCCAGACCGATTATATTAAAATCGTTCCCACCTACGATAACAATAATTACAACCAGTACGATAAAGGCCATATCACCGGTTATTTGGCCCAGAAAACGATCGCGATCAATTTAAAGGACGTGAACAAGTTTGAAACGTTGCTGACTCAGTTGTTGCAGGGGGGAGTCAATCATGTTCACGGCATTCAGTTCAACACTTCCGAATTAAAAAAATACCGAGACCAGGCCCGATCCCTGGCGATCAAAGCCGCACGGGAAAAAGCCGAAAACCTCGCCAAAGAATTGGGCGTCAAAGTTGGAAAACCCTATAATGTGTCCACCTACTCCGGAGGGTGGTGGATGGATTATGGAACCGGCTGGGGCGGCGGTTACGGCGGAGCGATGTATCAAAACGTTCAACAATCGGTCAATACCAGCGGCAATGGCGAAGATTCCGAAGGCAACAGCCTTGCGCTAGGCCAGATCAAAGTGAACGCGAGTGTGAGCGTCAGTTTCGAAATCGAATAACCTTCGCAACATCCGATGTTCGCGAAGATCCAGGTATTCCTCGCTTCCCCAGTTTCCTGCCTGTATAGGAAGTCTATCTTCGAACCGCGTAGATTAGAATTAAAGGGATTTAAAATAACTTCTAAAGATATACATTATAGTGTATACTCTTCCCGGAGGTGAGATATGACTCATACGATTACGTTAAAAGAACTACGGCCGGAATTGCCCAAGGTGTTTGATGACATTGATAAAAAGTGGGAACGTTATATTGTGACCAGACATGGCAAACCATCGGTTGTGATGTTGAGTGTCGAAGACTATGAATCCTTAATGGAGACGCTTGATATCTTGGCTGATCCGAAGGCGGTCAAAAATCTTAAGCAAGGTGAGGACGATTTACGGAAAGGCAAAACCCGCAGTTGGCAGGAGATTAAAGCACACCTTGAAAAGCTATAAACTGGAACTGACCCGTCAGGCAGAATCAATCCTCGAACATATCGCGCGCCGTGAACCCGATTTTTATCGTCGTATTGCAAAGGTTTTGGATGATCTTCAAGCAGATCCTTTCATCGGAAAGCAACTGAAAGGAAAGCTTAAAGACCGTTATTCCTATCGTGTTGGTTCCTACCGCATCATTTATGCGATCATCAAGAATGAATTGTTGGTGATCGTGATCGACATCGGGCATCGAAGGGATGTTTATCGGTAGGTTGCGAGTAGTATCATTCGAATCGGTAGGTTAGAATTCGCTGAGCCCACAAGAGGTCGAAAACTTGAGGTGTCAATTGGGCACCTCAAGTTTGGGAGGCAGGCGTTATCCGCCGTACGTTTTACTGAATAAGGTGTTGTATGGATATTCAGCCGCGTAGGTTAGGATTATATTAAGAATTTAAAATATGCTAGAAGCGAAACAAAATAATTTTATCGAGTACTGTTACCCAATAATATTAAAAAATGATAATATTTCTAACCCAGTGTCTTTATCTGAGTACATTTTGATTAGGCCATTAACTCAAAAAGAGAAGAATGAGTATTTTGGTATAGCGAAAATCTATTTTATATGGGGATCAGCATGTAAAATCAAATTAGGTCATGTGCTTATTCATACAATAGATCGTGCAGATAATCAAGGTAGGTACGACTATAAGCGAATATTTGATGTCGGAATATATGATGGTACATCTGATATTCTAGCATCAAACTATGTAATTGTTGTGAGAAGCCATCCTGCTCAAATTGATTCTTTGGTTGAAAGAATCAATTTATCCTTCAAATTATTACGGCCAACTTCTACCGGAGGGTATCTGGGTTTTAAAAATAACGACACAGATGTGCACTTCCATCACTCATTCCCCAATCCTATTCATGGGCCATATGATTATCTATTGCTAGAGAAGAATGACCATATTGAGTTGAGGGAGTTATATAAAGCACTTGAGCAAAAAGAATACGATAAGAAATTGGAGGGAGCTTTGTCTCATTTTTCCAGAGCTTTGGAAAATATACCTTATAAAGCAGACAATCGGATTGATTTACGTTTTATTCTATTAATTACAGTTTTGGATCTTTTATACATTCCTGATGGAAATTCTACCAGTGACAAGATGGCATCGAGAATTTCTGTTTTATTATCTCATTTGGGTGTCACACACCAAAGAGTTTGTAGTCTTTATAAAATTAGAAATAAAATTATTCACGACGGCGGATGTCCTACTTTAAGTTGGAAAGATTTTTTTGATTTAACTGAAATTGTACGTGGGTCGTTAATATTTTATCTTAAAGACAGTACGGTTTTTGAAAAGAACCATTTAAAAAGAATCGAAATTGTAAAATGTCTCAAAGTTAATAAGCAATGAGTCGTTATACTACTCCCCCCATCCACGACATCCTCAAAAACTACTTCGGCTACGACCAATTCCGGCCGCTGCAGGAAGAGATCATCACGCATATTTTGTCCGGCCGCGATGCGGTGGTGTTGATGCCGACGGGCGGGGGGAAGTCGTTGTGTTATCAGCTGCCGGCGCTGGCGATGGATGGGGTGACGATTGTCATTTCGCCGTTGATCGCGTTGATGAAAGATCAGGTGGATAATCTCAAACTGGACGGGGTCGCCGCGGAATATATCAACAGCACGCTGCCGTTTCCGGAGATTTTAAGGATCCAGGACGCGGCGAGGAATCAGCAGTTGAAGATTTTGTATGTTGCCCCCGAGCGGTTGGCCTTGCCGGGGTTTCAGGCGTTTTTGCAGGATTTAAAAGTGAGCTTGATCGCCATCGATGAAGCGCATTGTATTTCGGAGTGGGGGCATGATTTCCGTCCGGATTACCGCAACCTGGCGAACCTGCGCCAGGAATTTCCGCAGGTCCCGGTCGTTGCCCTGACCGCGACCGCGACACCGTTTGTCCGCGACGACATCATTGCCCAGCTGAAATTGACCGATCCCAAGATTTTTCAGTCGAGTTTCAACCGCGAAAATCTTTTTTATCACATTTGGCCCAAGAAAAACGCCTTCCAGTCGCTGGTGAATTTTCTGTCGCAATACAAAAATCAACCCACGATCATTTATTGTTTTTCGCGTAAAGACACGGAGCTCGTGGCCTCCAAGTTGTGCGCGCAAGGGTTCCCGGCGGTCGCGTATCACGCGGGGCTGGAAGACCAGATTCGCTCGGAGGTCCAGGACAAATTTATCCGCGACGAAGTATCGATCATCGTGGCCACGATCGCCTTCGGCATGGGGATCGATAAACCCGATATCCGTTTAATTGTGCATTACGATTTGCCGAAATCCGTCGAAGGGTATTATCAGGAAACCGGCCGCGCCGGGCGGGACGGGTTGCCCAGCGGCTGTCTGTTGTTTTATTCGTGGGGGGACAAGATCAAACAGGATTTTTTCATCGACCAGATTGTCGATGAACAGGAAAAGGCCAAGGCCCAAGGCAAACTCGCGCGCATCGTTGAATTCTGTCAAAGTCAGAAATGCCGTCGGAAATTCCTGCTGGAATATTTTGGCGAACAATGGGACAAACCCAATTGCGGGCGGTGCGATATCTGTATTACGCCGCTTGAGGAGTTCGACGCGACGGAGATTGTCCAAAACATCTTGAAAACGATCGCGTTGACCGGCGGGCGTTTCGGCGCCGGGCATCTGGTGGATGTGTTGCGCGGGGCGGAAACCGAAAAGATCTTTGAACGCCGGCATGACCGGCTGGCGGTTTATGGAGTCGCTAAGGATTTTAGTACGCGGGAATTAAGAAGGATCATCGATCTTTTGCTGGACCGCAATCTGATTGTCAAAACACCCGGCGAATATCCGACCTTAATCATGAGCAAAAGCGGCCAGCAGTTGATGACTACTAACGAAAAAATCAATTTGCCCAAACCGCCGCCGATGAGTGTGGCCAAGGACGCCGGAAAATCAACCGGCAAAATGGTCCAGGATTTGAAATACGATCAGGTTCTTTTTGAAAAACTACGGGCTCTTCGCAAAAAAATCGCTGATGAGAAAAACGTGCCGCCGTTTATGGTCTTCCCGGACAGGTCTCTCTTTGAGATGGCTTTTTATTTCCCGCAAGATACCCGCGGCATGGGAAGGATTTTTGGAGTCGGTGACAAGAAATTGAGAGAGTTCGGGCAAATTTTTGTTGAAGAGATTGCGGATTATTTAAAGACGGCCCGGCCGCCGCGGCCTGCGCCATCGCAACCTCTCGCGGCCTCAGGCCGCAAGCAGGAACCGTCGCAAAAAAATGTTTCAACCTATGACGAAACCCAAAAATTAATCGACCAGAAATTAACTCTTTCAGAAATCGCCCGGCAGCGCAACCTGGCCGTCGGCACCATCCTTTCCCATTTGGAAAAAATCGTTCAGGATGGATACGGCATCAATCGTTTGGAGTTTCTTCGCCCTGCGGAGCCAAAATTTAGTAAAATAAGATCCGCGTTCGAGATCTATGGAACAGGGAAGCTTTCGCCGGTTAAAGAATTTTTAGGAGTAGAATTTTCCTACGACGATATCAGGCTGGCCAGGATCTTTCTTGTCGAACAGCACGGGGAGGAAATATGATGATTCAAGCGCATGTCTTTTTTTCCGGAGCGGTCCAGGGGGTCGGATTTCGTTATACGACACAGCGCTTGGCCACGACGTTAGGTTTGAAGGGGTGGGTCAGAAACCTTGCGCAAGGGGGCGTTGAATTGATGGTCGAAGGTTCCAAAGAAACCATTGAACAGCTGTTGCAAAATATTGATGAACATTACACGGGATCGATTCGCAACAAGACCGTGAGCTACAGCGACGCCGTGGAGCATTTTGAAGATTTTGAGATTAAAGCTTAAGATTTACCGTCATTGCGGTATCAATTTTAAATAAAGAAAACTAACAATGCGCTACGGTATCTTTTCCGATGTCCATGGGAATTTTCCCGCCCTACAGGCGGTCGTTAAGGCATTAGCGAAGGAATCGATTGATGAATATTATTGCGTAGGTGATGTGGTGGGGTATGGCGCCGATCCGGATGAGTGCATCCGGTTGATCAAAGAGCTTCCGGCGGTCTGTGTCGCCGGCAATCACGATTGGGCCGTTGTGGGCCGGGTGGATGTTGAATATTTTAACAGCTGGGCCAAAAGCGCGGTTGTGTGGACGCGTGAACATCTTTCGCAAGAAGGATTTGATTTCTTAAACCAGTTGGATATGATCTATGAGAACAACACAATCGCCCTGGTGCACGCAACTCTGCCTCATCCGGAAGAATTTGATTATCTCTCTGATATCAACAAGGTGACGGCAATGTTTCCGTTGATCCCGAAAAATATTTGTTTCATCGGGCATACGCATGTCCCGGAGATTTTCATCCAGCAACCAGGCCGCAGTGTGTGGTGCGACACCATGTCGGTGCAGGTGGATCAAGCTAAAAAATATATCGTGAACGTAGGCAGTGTCGGCCAGCCGCGTGACGGAAATCCGCAGGCTGCTTACTGTATTTACGATTTGGATAAAAACACAATGGCCATTAAAAGGACACGTTACGATATCCATGAAGCGCAAAAAAGGATCCTTAAAGCCGGATTACCCCCATTCCTCGCTGATCGATTATCCTCGGGCGAATAATTTTTAGATATGGACAAAGTCAAAGCCAAAAAAGAAATCGAAAAACTGACCAAAGAAATTTTAGCGCACGATGAGCGTTATTATAATCTTGACCGGCCGACGATCGCCGACCAGGAATACGACCTGCTGTTGAAGCGTTTGATGGATCTGGAAGAACAGTTTCCCGGTTTAAGAGGACCGGATTCCCCAACTCAACGCGTCGGAGCGAAACTCGAAAAAAGCCTACGGGCGATTCCGCATAAAGTCAAAATGCTTTCCCTGGATAACACGTATTCGTTCGAGGAGATGAAGGAGTGGGAGACGCGCGTGTTGAAAGGATTGCCCGGGGAGAATATAGAATATGTCGCTGAATTAAAGATTGACGGGGTGTCCGCTTCGTTGATTTATCAGGACGGGATTTTTACCATGGGGGCCACCCGCGGCGATGGGTTCATCGGCGAGGATATCACAAATAATTTGAAAACGATCCGCAGCGTTCCATTGGTTTTAAAAAAGATAAAGGGCCATGATTTTCCGAAGTTGCTTGAGGTGCGCGGGGAAGTTTATATGGAACGCAAAGATTTTGAACTTTTGAACAAGGCCAAGCAGGAGAAAGGCGAAGTCTTGTTTGCCAACCCGCGCAACGCGGCCAGCGGTTCGGTCAAACTGTTGGATTCGCGGATGACGGTCTCAAGAAAACTGAATTGCTTTATTCACTCCTTCGGGATCTTGTCGGGTGGAAAACCTTGCGAAAGCCATTGGGAATTTCTATCACAAGCGCAAACGTATGGTTTTCCGGTTAACACGCATCGAAGACTGTGCAAATCATTGAAGGATGTTATTTCGTTTTGTCAGGAATATCAGGATAAAAGAGATACGATCCCATATGAAATCGACGGGGTCGTCGTTAAGGTGAATTCGTTTCGCCAGCGAAGTCAGTTGGGCGAAACTTTAAAGAGTCCACGCTGGGCCATGGCGTATAAATTTCCGGCCCAACAGGCCACAACGATTGTAAAAGAGATCGTGGTTCAAGTCGGGCGGACGGGTGTCCTGACGCCGGTTGCGGAATTGGAGCCCGTGGAATGCGCCGGGGTTGTCATTTCCCGCTCGACGTTGCACAATTTCGATGAGATCAAACGTTTGGGCGTCAAGAAGGGCGACCGCGTTCTCATCGAACGCGCGGGAGATGTGATCCCGAAGATCACCCAGGTCGTTGAATCTTCCGTAGATCGGGTTGAGCATCCTTTCAAAATTCCGACGCATTGCCCGGTCTGCGGTGGTAAAGTCGCCAAGAGCAAGGAAGAGGATGTTGCGTATCGCTGCATCAACCCATCGTGTCCGCGGCAGATGGAAAAAGGGCTGATCCATTTTGCGTCCCGTGGAGCGATGGATATCGAGGGATTAGGGGAGTCGGCGGTTCGTCAGTTACTGGAAAAGAAATTCGTGAAAGATCTGGCGGATATTTATTTTTTGAAGAAAAATCAATTGTTGGAGTTAGAATTGTTCAAGGACAAGAAAGCGGATAATCTTTTGGCCGCGATTGAACAAAGCAAGGCCAGACCATTGTCGCGTTTTTTATTCGCTCTGGGGATTTGGAATATCGGGGAAAAGGCCGCGTACACCTTGGCCCAGCGGTTTGGTTATATTGATAACCTGATGACCGCCTCAAGCGAACAACTGAACGCCATTCATGAGATCGGCGATGTGATGGCGGAGTCCGTTAAAAATTTTTTTGGCCAGAAATCCACCCGGAAACTCATCAAGAGATTTAAAAGCGCCGGGCTTCGTTTGACTGAGCCACGGGGGCGAGCCGTGAATACGAAACTATCAGGAAAGAAATTTGTTTTAACCGGAGAACTGGATGGCCTCACCCGGCAGGAGGCATCCGCCCGGATCAAAAGGATGGGAGCAGCGGTGGTGGAGAGTGTGAGCCGCAAGACGGATTTTGTTGTCGTCGGCGCGAATCCGGGATCGAAATATCAGAAGGCAGTCGATTTAGGCGTTAAAATTCTTAACCAATCCGAATTTGAGGAGATGATGAATGAATAATGGCGAACGAACCCCCTTTTTTTTAGTTTTAATTTTTTTTGTGATCGTCACGATGACTTTCAGCAGCTGCGAACCGTTAAGAAAGAAATTTACCCGTCAGAAAAAGAAATCCGCTGAGGAGTCTGAGATCATTCCGATCTTGGACCCGATTGAATATCCGGCCAAGGTGTATTCGAATGACGAAATATACCGGCAGCATTATTCCCTGTGGCAGGTTTGGCAGAAAGATCTTGTCTCTTCGATTGTGGAGGAGGAGAGCGGAAAGAAACAGAAATACAATTTAAACCAAAGTATCATTCAGCTGGAAGAAATCCAGAAACTGGTGTCCGATGCAAAAGCGCAGGAATTAACCAAGTTCATTGACCGATTAAAACTGGTGCAAGTAAAGCTGGATGATCCATTTCCCATGCGCAATATGTCTTCCATCCGACTTGAAATTGAATCTATTGGGAAGGATATCCGGGAAGAGTTTAGGTTTACGAAAATCAAGGACAGTTTGAAATCCGAATGAGTTTTTCATGAAAGAATTTGTTGAGGATTTTTTAAATTATTTGTCGGTCGAACGCGGACTGGCGCGCAACACCATTGCGTCCTATCGACTGGATTTGACGAGCTATGTCGCCTTCTTACAGGAGAAGAAGACGGCATCTCCCGAACAAATCAAGCGTCAACAGATCACGGATTACATGCTTCATCAAAAGAAAGCAAATTTGTCCCCGCGGTCGATCTGCCGGCATTTAGCGGCGATCAAGATGTTTCACCGTTATCTGGTGAGGGAACGGTTGTCCAAAGACGATCCGACTGCGTTAGTGGATACGCCAAAACTCTGGAAGAGGATCCCGGAGGTTTTGTCCTCGGGAGAAATCGAATCGATTTTAAATGTCGCGGATGGAAAAAGCAAACAGAAAATACGGGACTCGGCGATGCTGGAATTGCTTTACGCCAGCGGCATGCGGGTTTCGGAGCTGGCGGATTTGAAGGTTGAAAATGTGAATTTCGAGATGGGGTTTATCCGCTGCACGGGAAAAGGCAGCAAAGAAAGGATTGTTCCGATCGGTCAGAAGGCCCGTGCGGCGATCAAAAAATATCTGGAACGCGTGCGCGGCAAGCTGGCGCAATCCAATACGAACTCATTTTTGTTTTTGAACCCTTCGGGGCAAAGAATCAGCCGGCAAAGCATCTGGAAATTAATCAAGAAATACGGCGGTCAGGCGAAAATCAAGAAGATCATCAAACCGCATACGATCCGTCATTCATTCGCGACACATCTTCTGGAACACGGCGCGGATTTGCGTTCCGTCCAGGAAATGCTGGGGCACGCCGATATTTCGACCACCCAGATTTATACGCATGTGGATAAAGAACGCTTGAGGAGCATTCATAAAGAATTTCATCCGCGGTCTTAGCACTGATGAAGGGATCGGTTCCCCTCCCTGCATGGGGGTGGGATAGGGGAGGGACATTACCCATTGAGGAAGGTTTTGTGAGATGAAGAATTTATTGTCACGATTGAATCAAGATATCAGATTGATCCTTAAAGACATCGGCAACATCGCGGATGAGCGAGGGGTTGCGGTGTTTGTCGTGGGGGGATTGGTAAGGGATTTGATTTTGGGTAAAGAAAATTTTGATCTGGACATCGTGGTGGAAGGCGACGCCATCACGATGGCCGAGGCCATCGCCAAAAGAAAAAAACTGGAATGGGTTTGTTATCGGGAATTCGGCACAGCGACCGTCATTTTTTCTAAAGGGGATAGAGTTGATTTTGCCACCGCCCGAAAAGAGTCTTACGCCCATCCGGGGGCTTTGCCTAAGGTCGTTGCGGGATCGATCCATGATGATTTGTTTCGCAGAGATTTTACGATCAACGCGCTGGCGGTCCGGATTAATCCTGTTCGGCTAGGCGTATTGATCGATGATTTCAGTGGCGTCCAGGATTTGAAAGCAAAAAGAATCCGCATTATGCATGATCAAAGTTTTATCGATGATCCTACGAGGATCTTGCGCGCGATCCGTTTTGAACAGCGGTTCAATTTTCGGATAGAAAAACACTCGTTGAATATGTTAAACTTAGCATTGTCAAAGAAGGCCTTTCAAACGGTCAAGCCGGAGAGGATCTTTGAGGAATTTAGAAAGATGTTGTCGGAGGGAACCCCGCAAAAATCGCTCAAACGCTGTGATTCATTGGGCGCGTTGGATTTTCTGGGGATCAAGCTCAAGAATTTATCTGAATCGTTACGTTTGATGGAAAAATTTTCTTATTCGTCCCGTCCACTTCAAAAAAAATTATTTAAAGACAATCCGATCGAGGCTTGGTTGGTTTATTTTATGATCCTAGTCGAACATTTTGGGGAAAAGGATCTGGACACGATTTTTAAGAGATTTAATTTAAAAAAGATTGATCGGAACAAAATTGCATCTTCTAAACAAGGTCATGTTGTTTTAAAGAAATTAAAGGCCAAACGGTTAAGCCCCAGTCAGATTTATCGGCTCTTGAGTCCGTTAAGTTCTGAGGCGATTTCTTTTTTAAGAATAAAAGCAGCCTCCCACCGGATCCTTGTCAGGCGTATTGATCAATTTTTTTTAAATTATAGGGCTGTGGCCCTATCGATCAACGGAAATGATTTGATAAATTTTGGTTTGTCTTCTGGGAACAGAATTGGTATGATTCTAGCTCAAATTCTGGATGAAAAGCTGGATGGATTGATTACCACGCGCGAAGAGGAGATTCTTCGCGCCAAGACATTAGCCGTTCAGGGATAAAAATATAAAAGCATGTCTATTGAAATTTGTGTTTCAATCAACAAGATGATTTCATAAAGGAGATGACAACGGATGGAAAGAATGGATAAGATCAATCAAATGATGAAGCGGGAAGTCAGCGATATTATTCAAAAAGAACTCAAAGACCCTCGCCTGGAATTCGTGACGATTACCGAGGCTAAAGTGACCAAAGATTTACAGCACGCCAAGATTTATTACAGTGTCTTGGGCAACCAGGAAAAAATGGAAAAGGCGGCAGAAGGATTGAACAGCGCCCGCGGTTTTGTCCGCAAGCTGGTCGGACAGCGCATTCGTATGCGGTATACGCCGGATATTGAATTTGTTTTCGATCAATCGATTGAATATAGCGCACGGATCGAAGCCGCGTTAGAGGAGATCAATCATGAGCAGCGCAAAAATCACCAAAATAATTAAAGAGAATAAAAGATTTCTCATCGCGACTCATGTGAATCCGGACGCAGACGCATTGTCTTCCCAATTGGCCATGGCGCTTTATTTAAAACATCTTGGTAAGAAAGTTTATGTGATAAATGCAGACGCTGCGCCGGCCAGGTTTCATTTCATCCCTGAGATTCATTTGGTGGAGAAATTAAAAGACGATATTCATCTGGAATACGATGTCGCCGTGATTCTGGATTGCGGCGATATTGACCGCATTGACCAAGTCAAAAGGCTTATTCAAAATGATACCATGATCATCAATATCGACCACCATTTGACGAACACTCAATTCGGCGATGCCAATCTAGTCAATCATAAAGCCTGCTCGACGGCCGAGGTACTTTTTTTGTTATTCCAGCAGTTTAAATTCCGATTGACCCGCGAGATCGCGATTCTTTTGTATCTTGGGATCATGACGGATACGGGGTCTTTCCGCTATGACAGCACAACGGCCTATACGCATTATGTTGTTTCGGAGTTGATGAAATTTAAATTCTCGATCAGCGATCTGTATCGAAAGATGTATGAGCATGTGCCTTTAGAGGACCTGAAGCTCTTTACGCGCATCGTCAATCGGTTTGAGCGATTGTATGGCGGGCGGGTCGTTTGCATCGAAATGAAGAAAAGAGTGATTGAAAAATTTTCCTCCGAGTTTGACGTGAAAGACAAGATATTCAGTTTCCTGAGGGCGATTAAGGGAGTGGAAGTGATCATTATTTTGACTGAAAATGCACGTCATGTGACCCGGGTCAATCTTCGTTCTCAAGGAGAGAAAGTCAACGTGGCTGAGATCGCGGCTTCTTTCAACGGAGGGGGGCATCGTAAGGCGAGCGGTTGTGTGATCCATGAGGATTTTGCGAAAGCAAAAGTGAAGATTTTATCCGCATTAGAGAAAGTTTTATAATGGACGGTGTTATTAATATTGATAAACCGGATGGAATGACCTCGCATGATGTGGTGAGTTTTATCCGCCGGAGATTTCGTTTCCGAAAAGTGGGGCACGCGGGCACGCTCGATCCGTTGGCGACCGGCGTTTTGGTTATCTTGCTTGGCAACGCGACGAAACTGTTCGATAATTTTGTCGGTTTCGACAAGGCTTATAACGCGACCCTGAAATTAGGGATGACGACCACAACCGCGGATATTCAAGGGGAAGTTTTAAAAGAAGCTCCCTTTGATTATGTGACGAAAGAACAGATTGAAAATGTGTTTAAACAGTTTGTCGGCGACATCAAACAAGTTCCACCGATGGTTTCCGCAGTCAAATTAAACGGAGAGCGGTTATATAAACTCGCCAGAAAAGGCGTTCAGGTGGACAGAGAACCGCGATCCATTCATATTGATCTCTTGAAATTAATTGATTTTACTTCTCCGCATGTGAAATTCTATCTTGAATGTTCTAAAGGAACCTATGTCCGTCAATTAGCCGAGGATGTCGGCCAATCGCTGGGTTGCGGCGCCTGTATTGCCCAGATTGAACGCACGCGCGTCGGTCCGTTTCGGATCAATGAGGCTGTCAAATTAGAGGATCTTAATGAAAATCATATCCAACTTTGGAAAGGATAGTCTCAGGTTCAAAAAAGTTTTTTTAGCGATCGGCGTTTTTGATGGCGTTCATTTAGGTCATCAAGCCTTGATCAAGAAGGTCATTGCGAAAGCAAAATCAGTTGGGGGCACAAGCGCTGTCATGACCTTTGATCCTCATCCGGTCCAAGTGCTCCATCCGACAAAAGCCTTCCCCCTTTTAGTGACATTACCGCACAGATTGAAACTGATCGAAGAACTGGGGGCAGATGTTTGTCTGGTCATCCGGTTTACCAAGAAATTTTCCAGGTTGAAGCCGGAAGAATTTATTCAAAATTTTTTGATCAAGCATGTCCATCCTCAGGAAATTTTTGTCGGAGATGATTTTCGTTTCGGACAAAACCGCAGCGGAGATCTCGCTCTTTTTAGATCGGTTGCCTGGAAATATCATTTCAAAGTTAACAAGACGAGGGCTGTCCGATGGCAGGGTGAGAAAATTAGCAGTACAAAAATTCGTCAATTGATTGCCGATGGGAATATTACCGAGGCCAGCCAGTTGTTAGGGCACAGCGTTTCGATTCTCGGCCGGGTTGTAAAAGGAGAATCCAGAGGCAAAAAACTTGGCTTCCCAACCGCCAACATAGAATATCATTCCGAGGTGATTCCTCCTCGAGGCGTTTATTTGGTTCATGTGATCATCAAGTGCAACCGCCTTCCCGCTCTGGCCAATATAGGCGTTCGTCCGACCTTTAAAAGAAAACAGGAAAAAAATATGAAACTGGAAGTTCATATCTTGGATTTTAATCAGGATATTTATCAACGAGAAATCGTAGTCGAGTTCGTCAAGAAGATTCGAGATGAGAGACGCTTTATTTCGGCTGATCAACTCATTGAGCAAATCAAACTCGACGAAAAATCCGCCAGATCGTACTTCATGAAGCCCCCCTCCCGAGGAACGTCTTAATTATTTTTTAATCATTAAATGCATTGAATCACTGCTGAAAGTTTTTTTGTCTTTTTAAGGCCACTATATTTAGACTAATCGGCCAATTTTCTACAATTTATAGTATTTTCAAAAAATATTGCTATTTAGCTGTTGACAAACGAAATTTGTTTTCTTATACTCACATTTGCCCATAAAAGGGTTCAAAGTAGAGTAAAGTGGTTTAAATGCTTGATTTACTTTCTTTTTTTAGGGTGATTTAGAGATATTTCAACCCAGATGTTAGATTCTTTCAGCTTCAAAATCATAAGCGAAGTTATTAAGTTTGATAACATTGACTCAGGTTTTTCTCCATGTTTTATGGTGAGTATACACATAGTCTCGACCTCAAGGGGAGACTTATTCTTCCGTCCCGGCTCAGAGATGTGTCGCGGGACAACGGGATTGAAAAATTCTTCGTGACGCGGGGATTGGACCGTTGTCTGTTCATGTTTACCGAGGAAGAATGGAGAAGCCAGGAACAGAAGTTCAAAAATATGTCTTTTACTAAACAAGAATCCAGAAATTTTAATCGTATCTTTTTCTCCGGCGCCGTTGAAACGATTCCCGATAAGCAGGGGCGCTTTGTCATTCCGCAATATCTGAAAGATTTCGCAAATATCGTCAAAGATACGATTATTATTGGTGTTGCTAATCGAATTGAGATTTGGGATAGCCGCGTTTGGAAAGATTTTTATGCGAATTCCAGTAGCTCTTTTGAAAAGATCGCGGAGAGAATGATCAACATTTAAACAAGGTTAAGTATATGATTCATATTTCCTCAGAACAAGAACAGGTGGTTGAAGACATGAACGAACAAGCATTTCACACTCCCGTCATGTCACGGGAAGTTATCGAGCATTTGAATCTCAAACTGGGATCCGTGGTTGTTGACGCAACTTTGGGCATGGCCGGTCACGCCAGCGCCATAGTTCAGCAAATAGGACCCGAGGGACAGTTGATCGGAATCGACAGGGATAAAAATTCGTTAGCCATCGCTGCGAGAAATCTCGCTCCTTTTTCCAGTCAAACCCAATTAATCCAGGACGATTATCGCAATCTGGCGCGCATTTTGAACCAATTGAAGATTGAACAAGTCGACGGCATGTTATTTGACTTAGGGATTTCGAGCTATCAGTTGGACAATCCTGACCGAGGTTTTAGCATTAAAGCCGATGGGCCATTGGACATGAGAATGGATCAGGATAGTTATATTTCCGCATATGATTTGATTAATTCTCTCTCGGAGCGTGAACTTTCTACGATTCTCAAGAATTTTGGACAAGAACGATGGCATAACCGGATCGCGCATTATCTGGTTGAAAAACGATCGCAGAGTCCTATCGAGTCCACAAAAGATTTGAGCGATGTCGTTTTGAGGGCGATCCCTTATCGGTATCAGAATCATAAGATCCATCCTGCGACCAGAACTTTCCAGGCCATTCGTATCGCCGTGAATCGGGAGCTTGAAGCGTTGGAAATTGTTTTAAATCAAGCGGTTGATTTTCTGAAGGTTGGAGGTCGGATCTGTGTGATCGCTTTCCATTCCCTGGAAGACAGGATCGTCAAAGAGAGATTCAAGTTTTTTAGTCAAACAAGAAAATTAAAATTGATCGTTAAGAAACCTTTACGTCCAACCGAAGAAGAAATTAACGTCAATCCCCGGTCAAGAAGCGCCCGTCTTAGAGTGGCGGAGAGGATCAAATGAAATTGACACAATTTTTTAAAGGAATGGTTTGTTTAACGATCTTGTCTTTGATCTATATCAATCTTCAAATGCAGATCTTTGACTTGGCTTATCAAGGCAAGAAGAAGGAAAAGGAGATCCGTAGATTAATTGACGATAACGGAAAAATTTTTTATGATGTTTTAAGTTTGAAGTCCGCCAGTAATCTGGGCATAAAACTGTTAAACGAGAAGTCTCAATTACAGTTTATGGACAAGGATAAGATTGTTAAACTGGAAACATTTGAACCGTCACACACGGATAAAGGAATGGCTTTGTCCCAGAAAAAGGAGCGAAAGCTGAGTATTCTAGAGAATCTCTTTTCTTTAAAGGCGCAAGCCGAAGCCAGATCCATCGAATAGAGCAGAGTGGTGTCCTGAACAATCAATCAATTTTAATTAACATACAACTTATTAGCTAGAAATATCCCAAAAGTGCAAATCAGAAAGCACTCCTTCCGGTTCAGTTTCGTATTTCTCTTTTTAATAGCTTGTTTGATATTCTTCTCTATTAAACTGGTGTTGATTCAGGTCTTTCGTTCCTCTTATCTGGTCGATCTCGCCCAAAGGCAGCATAATCATTTTATTGATCTGGAACCTCGCCGAGGCACGATCTATGACCGTAATCTGCGTCCTTTGGCGATGAATGTCGCTGTTTATTCACTCTATGCTAAACCTAAATTGATGAGCGAACAAAACAAAAGAGATGCGATTAAGAATTTATCGGGGTTGTTAAATTTAAGCGAGGAGTATTTAGCCGACCGTCTTAATAAGATGAAATATTTTGTCTGGATCTCCAGAAAGATTCCTGCCGAGACGTATGAAAAAATAAAACGTTTAAAGATCCAAGGATTGGATTTTATTAAAGAAAGTAAACGCTATTATCCGGATGGGATCCTGGCTTCTCATTTAATCGGGTTTGCGAACATTGATAACCGTGGACTCGAGGGGTTAGAGCTTTGGTATGATAAATACCTAAAAGGGGAATATGGATGGGCGCAGATTTTGCGCGATGCCAGGCAACGGGAATTATTGATTGAAAAGAATTTCGTCCCTCCGCGCGACGGTTTTAATCTTGTCTTAACGATTGATGAAACGATTCAGTACATTGCCGAGCGGGCCCTTCAGAAGGCCTTTGAACAACATAACGCCAAAGGAGCGAGTATCATTGTGATGGATCCGAAAACGGGAGAAGTCCTCGCGCTCGCCAACCGCCCGACCTATGATTTAACGAAAATCAGTCAAAGCCCGGTGGAAAACCGGATTAACCGGGCGGTAGTTTATACGTATGAGCCAGGCTCGGTTTTTAAAATTGTCACCGCATCGGCGGCTCTGGAGGAAAACGTCGCTAAAGAAGACGATAAATTCTTTTGTGAAAACGGAAAATATAAAGTGGGCAATCATATTCTGAAAGATCATCATCCGCACGGGACATTGACTTTTACCCAGGTCTTTGAAGAATCGAGCAATATCGGTGTCGCCAAGATTGCTCAGATGCTGGGACCGCAGAAGATTTATGATTACGCGAGGCGGTTTCGTTTTTCAATGCCAACGAGGATTAATCTACCGGGAGAAATGAGCGGGTTTTTAAGACCGCCGCAGAACTGGTCCAAGACTTCGATCGGGGCGATCCCGATGGGCCAAGAGGTCACGGTCACTGCGATCCAATTGATATCGGCCATTTCAGCAATCGCAAATGATGGCGCTTATATGCAGCCGTTTGTGGTAAAATACATCAAAGACAATCAGGATGAAGTTATTAAAGAGTTTACTCCAAGAGATTTGGGGCGGGTGATTACTCCGGAAACGGCGGACAGGATTAAAAAAATTTTAGTGGGTGTTGTGGAAAGCGGAACGGGCAAGCGGGCAAAAATTGAAGGGATTCAAGTGGCCGGCAAAACCGGAACCGCGCAAAAAGTCGTTAACGGGACCTATTCGCACAATAAATATTACGCAACTTTTTTCGGGTTTGCCCCGGTGGATGATCCTAAATTAGCGGTTATTGTTGTCGTGGATGAACCTCATCCGAGTTAT
>JAHFFY010000019.1 GCA_023247705.1 Candidatus Omnitrophota bacterium
GTTCAATCGTTTTAGACGTTTGGTTGTTCGTTATGAATATCATCCTGAAAATTTCTTGGCTATGGTTCAGCTAGCTTCAATACTTATGCTCGTTAAACTCTATTTATGAGATGGATTCTAATAATCATGGCAATAGGATAAAAGAAGATGATGTGCAAAAGATAAAGTTTTTATTAAGATTTGATTTCGGCGGGGGCTGGGAGATGGGAAGCGGCTGCTCAAACTTTACAGAAACTTAATAATCAGGCGTCGACAAATAATCTACCCTTAACTTCTCTGGTTCCATCTTGTTTTCAAAGCATTTTGTTTCCTTCATGACTTTCTCAAGAGAATTGACCAATTCCGGCTGGTTCAGATTTTTTAGAATATCCCAATAATCAATCGCTTCATATTTCTTTCCAATCTTACATTCCAGGGGAATGAGCTCAGCCATCGCTTCAACATAATTTGGATTGGAACGGCAAGCCAACCGATAATATTCGAGCGCTCTTTTGAATTTCTTTTTATGCACATAAACATGCGCCAACTGAAAGTAAGCCTGACCGTAAGCGGGTTTTAATTTTATAGCTTTTTCAAAAAGCAATCGGGCTTCCTCGAATTGATCTTTTTTAACCAGATCCATCCCCACCTCATAATAGACCTCCGGATCAATTTCAGAATTCATTTTGACCAGCTGTTGATGGAGCTCTAACGTTCGATTCATATTTCCCGACTTTCGGTAGTCTAATGCAAGATAATACGTTGCTTCATCGAAAAGCGGATCGTGATGGATTGCCCGTTCATACGCATTGACCGCGTTCGCAATCTGTCCTGCCTCATCATATTTTCGCCCTATGTCATAATAAACCCTTGCATAAGCGACCAAGGGTCTTTTAATCTCGATCCACCGCAAGATGGATGCTATTATGAAGATCATCAGGACACAATAGATCTTCTTACAACTCAAGTAATGTTTAGGATTATTATCTTTCATCCTGTATTGAAGGAACACAACTTATCTTCTGGGTGGCAACCATAAATCCCATGATCACCCACATAAAATTCCCCAACTGAACGGAGTAAAAGTTGGTATCAAAAAAACTGTGCGCCAAAAAGCCTAATAACCCCGCAGAGATCCCCAATAACGACGCCCGCAAGAAAACGTCCTCGATCCGATTAAGATGATGAACGGTCCGGTTAAAAAGAATGATAATGATCCAAAAAAATGAAAACAGACCGAACAATCCTATCTCGACGGTCATCTGCAAATAGCAATTATGAGGATAACCGCCCCAGGTGATTTTATAACGCGGGGCCACTTGCGAATAAGCATTGATGCCTACGCCGAATAAAGGATAGTCTCTGATCATCAATAATGATTCTTCCCAATAAACAATCCGCCCTGAACCACCGAATATCTCCAACACATTCACGACAGGCTTAAGCAACCATCCACCCGGGAAGTTAAATTTTAACTCGTGTCCTGCTTTTTCCGGCGCTGTGTCAATCGGTTTTGGCGGCAACACTTTCCTGACCATCGGGATCGTCATCGAAAGGATCAAAACATCTTTTTGATCGGTCGCTTTTAAATAATAGCTTGTCTCCGACTCATCCTCTTGCTGAGCACTCTTTAGGATATAACGATCCGGCGAATATTTGATATTTTTATTTAATTTCTCAAAAAGCGGATCCAAGTTGAAATCTTTAGTCCAGCGCGCGATTCCTTTGGAGATACGGAAATTATAAATATAACCATCGGCATACCCTTTATTCCCATCCCCGACGTCCCAGAAACCGATAACGGTTTTCTGAAAGGAGATATCTTCGTCCGCGGGTTGAATTTGGACACTCTCTTTCCCGTTAATAAAACATAAAATTTTTTCCCCATCCCGGACGACTGCGATGTGGTTCCATTGATCCTTGCGCATCGTATTAAAAAAAGTTTTAAACCAGTGATACTTGCTGTTTATTTTAAGCCCTAACTCCAAGGCTGTTTGACCATTCGTTCTTAAGTATAAGCAGTTGCCAATATCCGAGATAACTGTAAAATGCCCGTCGTTATTCTGAATATTGTTCGGATAATACCAATAGTCAATGGTAAAATCTCCCGTTCCAAAATCCCAACGAAAATTATCCGGGACATTAATCTGAATGATGTTCTTATCCGGATCAATCTTCATCGATAAATTTTCTTTCCCGATATGGTTGATCTCATGGAACAGCTCAGCATTATCGGCGATCAGATTGACATTTCTGGCTTCTTTCAATTTGGGATAAAACAAATGAATAAAAGAAAAAATAACAACGCAAACTATGAAAAAATGACTCTTTTTCCTGAACCCCAAAAAAATAAGTCCCAGGATAAACCCAAACCAGGCTCCCCGGGAATAAGTCAATCCCATACATCCAAGCACAAAAACATACAGGATCATTAAACCCGCCCTTACAATGAAAGATCCGACTGAATTTGCCTGGGGCGACACATTATTTCCGAAAACTTTAAAGCTGCCTAAAAGAGCGACGGTCAAGATTAAAGGAGAAACAACAACTAAATAAGCACCCAGATCGTTAGCGTGACGAAACGAGGCTGAGATTCTCCCTTCGAACGGTTGGCCGAAAATGAAATCTTTCCCTGTCCAATATTGAACGATTCCGTCAATACTGATCAGCGTCAAAGAAGTTAAAAAAATAATGACAAATATTTTCAACTCTTTTTTCGTTTTGAATGCTTCGATAAATGTAAAATACAGATATGTTCCCTGCAATAACTTTCCAAAAAAGCCATAAACACTTAAATGATGATGGGTACTTAGCAACAGGGAAACAATTCCCGAAAGGATATAAAAGCCCATCGGTCGGTTCAGATCGTTCGCAACCGGCCGGAAAAAATTCCTAATCAGCCCGATTTTATGCCCGAAGGGAATCTTCCCCCTTTTGACCTTAAGCAAATCCCGAAAATCATGATATAAGATCACTCCTCGTTTCAGAAAGAAGAAAAATAAGGTAAACGAGGCAAACGTCTCAACGAGTGCAATCGAAATAGGCGTAAAATAGATGAGCCCGTAAAAAGAATAGACGATCGCTTTATCGAACCAATTTAATATTTTAATTTTATTCACGGATTTTATGAATTTCGAAGAGCGCTCAGGTGGGCGCTGTACCATTTGATGGTCTTCCTCAGCCCTTGCATCAGAGGAATCTTGGCTCTAAAATCAAACTCTCTTTGAGCGCGTTTTACATCCAGACATCGACGAGGTTGGCCGTCCGGTTTGGAGTGATCCCAATTGATTTTTCCTTTAAATCCGGTCATTTTCGCGATGAGGCCCACTAAATCTTTAATGGAAATCTCCGCACCGTTACCGATATTGACCGGTTCATTTTGATCATAACGCTCGGCCGCCAGCACGATGGCCCTGGCGGCGTCGTCAACATATAAAAATTCTCTGGTCGGCTTTCCCGTGCCCCAGACTGTGATGGCCGGCTCATGATTGTTCTTGGCATCGATACATTTCTTGATCAAAGCAGGGATCACATGGGAAGAATCAGGAGAAAAATTGTCTCCCGGTCCATATAAATTGACCGGCAAAAGATAAATCGCGTTAAACCCGTACTGCTGACGATACGCCTGGGCCTGGACCAATAGCATCTTTTTTGCCAGTCCATACGGGGCATTTGTCTCCTCGGGATAACCGTTCCAAAGATCTTTTTCTTTAAACGGAACCGGGGTAAATTTGGGATAGGCACAGATCGTTCCGACCGCCACGAACTTTTGGATGCCCGCGAGCCGTGCGTGCTCCATCAATTGAACGCCCATCATGAGGTTTTCATAAAAAAATTTTCCCGGGTTTTCCCGATTGGCGCCAATTCCCCCAACGACCGCGGCCAGATGAATGATCATATCGGGATGGATTTTCTTTAAAAGACGATCAATAGCCTTCGCGTCACAAAGGTCATAGTTCTTTTGGCGAGGAACAAAAATACGGCTGCATCCGCGCTGTTGCAATTCATTGACCACCGCCTTTCCTAAAAAACCGGCGCCCCCGGTAACGACAACTTTTTGATCTCTCCAAAAGTTCATTGAAAGTTTCCTTCACCGTTCGGTTGATCTGGATTTACGTTTTCCATTAGTCCCATGCAGTTGATCAGAGATCAGCTTCATATCGGAATCAACCATCATTCTGACCAATTCCTTGAAATTGACCTTGGGCTTCCATTTCAGTTTTCGCCTGGCTTTGGAACTGTCTCCGATCAGACAATCCACCTCGGTCGGACGAAAATATCTTTTGTCGATCTCTACAAACGTACGCCAGTCCATCCCCGCGTAATGAAAGGCTTCGTTCAAGAAATCTTTGACCGAATGTGTTTCGCCGGTGGCGATGACATAATCATCCGGGTCATCTTGTTGCAGCATCAGCCACATCGCTTCCACGTAGTCTCCGGCAAAACCCCAGTCCCGCTTGGCCTCCAAATTTCCTAAATATAATTTCTTCTGCACGCCGTGCTTGATCCGCGCCAACGCCATCGTGATCTTGCGGGTCACAAATGTTTCCCCTCGGCGCGGAGATTCATGATTGAATAAAATGCCGTTACAGGCAAAAATTTTATAAGCTTCCCGGTAATTGACTGTCATCCAATACGCATAAACTTTTGCAACCGCATAAGGACTTCTAGGATAAAACGGGGTTTTTTCATTCTGGGGAAATTCTTCGGTTTTTCCAAACATCTCCGAACTTGAGGCTTGATAATATTTCGTCCGGATCCCGGAGTCACGGATCGCTTCCAGAATGCGGGTCGTTCCCAACGCGGTGATTTCAGCGGTGTATTCCGGGATATCAAAACTGACCTTGACATGACTCTGCGCGCCTAAATTATAAATTTCATCAGGTTTGATTGTTTTGATCATTCGGTTCAGCGAACTGGCGTCATTCAAGTCGCCGTAGACCAATTTTAAACGGAGATTTTTTTCATGCGGATCTTGGTACAGATGATCGATCCGATGCGTGTTAAAAGAACTCGACCGTCGGATAATCCCATACACCTCATAGTCTTTACTTAACAAGAATTCCGCTAAGTAAGCGCCGTCCTGACCGGTGATCCCGGTAATTAAAGCGTGTTTTTTCATCTCATTTCAAACCATGTTGGGTTAAACAGAAAAATTTCCATTCTCGAATAAGACCCTATCCTCAAACGGAAATTAATTTTATATCATGATTCCCGGATCCATTCAATATCTTAAAACCCGCCACATAAATCCCAGTCATCACCCAAAACCAGGCCGAGAGTTGCAGCGAATAAAAATTCGTGTCCATGAAACTGTGCGTTAAGAAACAAAAAATACCGACTAAAATTCCCTGCAACAGAACGCCAAAATCATCTGTACTCCGTTGCGATCGCAAAGATCGAAGTGATCTATTGAATAGAATAAAAATAATGCCCAAGAAGGCAATCAATCCGATCGTCCCGGCCTCCGCGGCAATCTGTAAATAACAGTTATGCGCGTAACTGGGATTATAACTCGCCCCTTCCGAGTTTTTCCTCCGGTATTGCTGGGAAAGCTGCATGTAAGTATTCACGCCATGGCCAAAAAAAGGGCGTTCGTAAATCATTCTTAACGTATCCGCCCAAAGTCCGGTCCGCCATAACATCGACCCTAAGAATTCTCCTTGATCCAGCCGCATCTTGTGCCGCAGATCAGAAGAAGATAAAATCAGCGTCCCCATCAAACCAATCAAAACGCCCCAAATGGTCAACGCAATCCATTTTTTCCTCAGCAATATCATGAGCGAGAACAAAAATCCCAACAACAATCCGATCCACGCCCCCCGGGAAAACGTAAGCACGATCGACCATAGACTGATCCCGAGTAAAATTAATTTCCAAATTTTTTTCTTTTGATCTCTTAAAAAATAGAACATCAAAAATGGAATGACAAATAACAAATACCCCGCCAGATCATTGGAATGTTTAAACCCGGCGTTCGCCCTTCCATCGGAGGCAATCTGATGTCCCAAAAAAATATCCCGGTGAGTCACATGAAACTGCCAGAGACTGTCCAGACACGTGGACAAGGCGGTGAAAACAAAAACAACAAAAGCCGTATGGATATATTTTTTCTCTTGAAAGACTTCCAAAACTAAAAAATAAATGATAAACCATTCCAACGTCTTGGTAAACAACGAAGAAAATGCATGCGCAACAGAGATACTGCCGACCACCGAGAAAACACAAGCGATGAGGAAAATCCCGATCGGCTTATTCAAAAAACTGGATGGAACAAAAAGATCCCGCGCGATTTTCAGCCAATCTTGACCGTCCCGAGGTGGATTCTTTCTCATCCCCCATAACCAAATGATCCGTTTAATAATCCATAAAGCCAAACCAATCGACACGCAACTTTCCACCACGGCGGGGCTATACGGCAGCCAAAAAATCAGGAGATAAATAAAAAATCTGATCGCGGCGTCGATTTTCGGAATGGACACGAAGTCTCTCATGGTCAACGAAAAAAAACTCTCCTCTTTTGTCCGACGAATTCCATTCTTTGTGACGGGGAAATTGGTCGTCTTTTAATAAGCCCCTTTTCCCTTAAGGACGACCGGAATCGTCTGTAACAGAATATTAAAATCCAACCAAAACGACCAATTATTGATATACCAGATATCCCATTTGACTAAACGGGAAAACGAGATGTCGCTTCTGCCGCGAATCTGCCAAAGACCGGTGATCCCAGGGCGCACTTCCAGTCTTTTCAATTGTCTTAAGTCTTCTTTCTCAATCTGATCGATGGGTAACGGCCGCGGCCCCACCAGACTCATATCGCCTTTGATCACATTAATAATTTGCGGGAGTTCGTCTAGACTGAATTTCCGCAGGAGAGCTCCAAATTTCGTGATCCTGGGATCTTTCTTAATCTTAAAGATCGGGCCATCCACTTCATTTTTCATTCGCAAATGTTCAATCCCCTGATCAGCATTTTGGATCATACTGCGGAATTTAAGCATGGCAAACATTTGTCCCCGGCGGCCATATCGTTTGGACAGATAAAAAATCGGACCGGGCGTGTCCAGTTTGATCAAAACAGCAACCAGCAAAAAGACCGGCAGAAGAATGAAAAATAATAAAAGGCTAAGCAAAAAGTCAAAAATCCTTTTCCCGGCCTGATTACGAAAATGCTGAACGTCGCTATATTCCAAGATCGGGATGAATCCGATATTGTATTTAGAAAATTCTCCCGAAGTTAATTCGAATCCCTGGGGAACAACCCGGACCGCGATCCCCAGATCCTTTGCTGTTTCCAGCAACTGTAAAAACACCCGGCTGTCATGATGGATCGTAATAAAAACCTTGTTAATAAATTCCCGCCGGACAATCGCTTCAAAATCACTGATTTTTCCAAGAATCTTAATGTTTTCTTCAGGGCAAGAATCAGGAGATTTAAAATCATCCAAGAAACCAATAATCTTTATGCCTAAAGCTGGCCGTTGTTTGATTTCATTGGCCAAAGCAAAACCGACTTTTCCCGCGCCAACGATCAAAACATTAAAATTATTGTAGCCATGCGAAACAAGATACTGAACGAACAAGCGCTTGAACAACCGCCATAATGAAAAGAAAACAATCAAAAAGAAAACCGTGCTAATCAATACGCTGCGGGGAAAGCCCTGAATCTTGACAATATAAATTCCGGCAATAACCACTAACGAAGAGAAACACACGGACTTAATCACCGACCAGATTTCTAGACTTTCAATTAATTCTCGCTTGGTTTGATAAAGGTCATGCGCGTTATTAAAAAATACTATTGTTGAGAACCAAAAAAGAAAAACCAACCGGAAGGGGTTATTGGGTTCCAAAGGGAAATGGAACTTAATCTGAAACGGGATAATTTCCTGTCGGATCCAGCAGGCCAGAAAAATGGCGAGGTAAGTAAAAAACAGATCGATGATGATATAAAAAAATTTTATAATTGTACTTTTTGAAATAAAAGTCATGTGTGCAGTTGGATCTTCTTACGTAAACAATCTTTTAATAGTAGACACAGAAACATCGGATTTCCAATCAAATAACGCCGCCACAATCTCCTCGGCTCGCAACATAAACGAAATAACCATTCCAACCCAGATCTTTGTATCCAGCGCGGGGCCTGAATTTTGTTTCCGGAGAGAAAATCAAACGCCGCTCCCACGCCCACCATGACCGGAACATCGAGCTTGTCGCGGTTTGTATACATCCAGATGTCCTGTTTCGGAGAACCTAACCCGACCCAGAGAATATCGGGATTCATCTTATTAATCTCCTGGATCATCCGCTGATTTTCTTCATCGCTCAACGGCCGAAAAGGCGGAGAAAACAAACCAACGATATTCAGTTTGGGAAATTTCGCCAATAAATTGAGTTCCAGTTGCTGACACGTTTCCTGCGTTCCTCCGTATAAAAAAATTTTAAAACCATTCTCCGCGCAGATCCGACACATCGCCAGCATCAAATCCGGGCCATAGGTCCGCTCGATCGTTGTGTTTCCGGCCAATCGGCCTAACCAGACAATCGGCATCCCGTCCGGGGTGATCATCTGGGCTTTGTTGACGATCTTGCGGTAATGTTCGTCTTTCTGGCATTCCATGACCGTTGAGACCGGAGCGACACAGATATAGGATTTTTTGCGATCTCGAACCCAAGATTCAATCGTCTGACACGCCAGATTAAGGTTGGTCGCATCTATTTGGACACCGAGGATATCAATTTTATTTTTCATGAGGAAAAATGGTTATAGATTAAACTGTGTTTAAGAAAATTTAATGATATCAATATTTAATCTCAGATAATTCTTTCGGGAAACCATAGTCATAAAAAAGACTTTGGGGAAAACGGTCGTAACCTGCGGCCTCCTGCGCGTATTCCTTGACGGACAAAAAGACAAGCCGATCATCCTGGACACGCATGATCCATTTTAATCCGGACGATTCCAAATCTTTCGCGATCAAATCCGGACTTTTATAAGAATCCCATTTCACCACACTGGTGTGCCATAATCCCACCTGAGGCCGGATCGGCAATAAAAACGCGGACAGCGGCGTCACGCCTGCGATCCCCGTATCCCAAGCGCTGTTTTTGATTTTTTCTGGCTGCGCAGCAAATCCCTCCCGGGCCATCGCGTTCTTAGGAAAATAACGGATCCAAACATCCTCAAAATGCAGCTTATTCAAAATCACGTTGATATTATCCTGAAACGTCGGGCGCTTATAAGCGCCTCCCTGCATAAAGATTGTATGATAGCCCGTCAAAGCCACCAAAAAAAGTCCAACGCCCGGAATCCAACGGGACTTTAATCCAAAACAACTGCGACAAATATAATCCACCACAAAAATCAACGTAAACGCAAAAATTCCGATCCCATACCGGTAATGCCGGGGATCGACGAAATTCACCAGACATAATCCCATAATCATCAAGATCGAAAGTCCCAGCCAGTATCCCAGTTCAAAGAGCTCCGCTCGGTTGATCTCTGCTCGTTTAAATTGTCCCATAAGAATGAATGGAAAAAACAGGATACACACCAAAACATATTTAGCCACGTGAACACCGGGCCAGACAAACAGATAGCTAAAATATTTTAAAAATTTTGGAAAACTTAATCCCCCACCGTAAATTTTATAAAACGTCCCTGACATTTCCGGCGTCCAGTTGAAAACGCGATACTTCCCCGCCAGAATCGGAAAGGTTGGGATCCCGGTGACTAAAAAATTTTTAAGATACCACAAAGACACTAAAAATACGGCTGATATTATACACAAAAACCATGGTTTATTGCCCAAAATCAATCGAATCTTTCCAGGCCAGGAAGACTGGATGGACACCCCCAAAACCAGAACAAAAAGGAATGTATAGGTCATCTGATATTTATTGGCCATGAGTTGACACAAAAAGATCAAAGCCAGGACCAACCGGAAGGGATCCTCCCTGCGATAACTCTCCCAGAAATTATAACCGGCGGCAAATACGAAAGAGATCAAAGCGCTGTTGATAATACAGCAGTTATTGGCCCCGGAATAAAAAAAATGGTCGTTGAACAAAACCAGCATCACCCCGCTCAACGCGTAATACGGGTTAAACCGATAAGAGATATAACCAAATAACAGCAAAAGCGCGATCACGCTCCAGGAGACAACGACCAATTGAGCGAACAGCGTGTCCTCCCGAAAAGCACTTAAACCTAACGCATAAGGAACAGCGTTGAAATGTGGAGAAAAAATCCGAATATCGGTGGCGACATCCCCCACCAGACTGCTTCCTTTCGCCAGCCAAAGTTTCTGGGCGAAAAGATAGGTGGAATGCGAATCGACATCGACCAGAAAAAAACAATTTCGAAAAATAAAGATCAAAAGCAAAGAAATAAACAGCCCAGTGGAAAGCCGCCCCGAAGATTTCGGGCGCAGAAGATCGAGCAATTGCTTTCTGACCGTCGGATACCAAAGAAATCCGTAATTTAAAAAAACGATCCCCCATAAAAAAAAAGTCTTGTACAAACCGATAAGCGAAAGCACCATCATTTCCCCGACCACCAAAATACTCCCCAGCAATAAACTTTCGCCCAAGAAAACCGATCTGTTCAGGTACGCTTTATTGTCCTTGTTCATGAACAGATAGATCGCCAGCCCCGCAATGAACAGGGCCGCCGCGTAAATGAGAAATAATATCAATTGGATATAATTCATAAGATCAAATTCTTTTTAACCCATGGCGAGTGGAATTAATCTTGCCGCAAAACAAAAACCGACTTGACGTCTCTCACGTCCACCGGAAAATCCGCGAAAGCCGCGTCAGGAAAATTCAGTTGAACCGGCGAAGAAGGATGTTCTTGGGCCATCTTGAGCAATGTCCGGTCCCTTTCTCTCAAAACATCATAAGGTAAACGCCCCAAATCCCGGTGATGGGCGCCATAAACCGATAACACCTCCAAACCTAAAGCGAGAATGATGCCGCTCATAAAAATTTTGGAAGGCAAAGTCCAATACGCTGTCACCACAACGAGCATCAACACAAGCGGGATCAGCAAGAAACGCGTCTGATGCGATCCGATCCACCAGACCAGCCAACAAATTTCCACCCATAGAATCAAAATTGAAATCGTCCGCTGAGCCAACATCCGCCAACCAAGATAAAAAAACGGCCCGATGACCAAAAGATACATCAATCCCGCCGGATAATCATAACGGTTATTAACTCCTTCTTCCGGGACAGCGATCAACCAAAGATGTCGAATGAATTCAATCACGGACCGACCAGACCCGTATTGATCTTTCGTATCCAAACACAATTGAGCGTTTTCAACCAGCGATTGCCAGGCCAAAGAATTTTTATCAATCTGTTGGTTGAGGGTGATCGATCCAACGTTAAAAGGAAACAACGGACTGCCCGTATAGCAAACAGATTTTAACACAAAAGGACCGGCAACCCATAGGCTAAGCACAACAAAATAAACCGACATTTTTTTGAATTGACCTTGATAGGCAACAACTTCCTCATCCCTCATGGCGTTATCGAGCGTCCAGCTCATTGTGCAGAATCCTAGTTTCCTCAAAACAAAAAAAATGCTCAGCATGACCGCAATCACCAAAACGGTTTGGACAGGAATAAATGATTTCGACCAAAAATAAAAAGTGAATTCGACAGCGGCTAAAAAAATATTGCCATTCAAAAAGCTGTCGATCGCGGCTAAAAACAAATAACAAATCGCAAGATCCAGCATGGCTGTGCCCATCTGAATCTCGATATGATGCGAAGCAAAAATAGCCAAGAGGATCATCCAGATATTCGTCCAATTCCTTTTCCCGAATCGATCAACGCAATTTGCCGCAACACAAATCAAACCGATTAACAAAATAAACTGCGGGTATTTATTCGGCAGTGATGTCGCTAACCAATAAGGCGCCAAGGCGAAATCGACCGTTAACAAATAAAAATCCGCCGTGGCCCAGGGGATCGGGTGAAAGGAATTTAACATAAGGTGTTGTTTGGGAAGCGTCAAATGATAATTAAGGACATCAAACTCCTGAATCAAGTGCGGCGGCAGAAAATACGCGTAAGCAATGATGGCCAAGATCAATGAGACGAATATTGTTCCCCAAAGGAACCAAATTCTTGTAAACCAATCGCAACGACCAAACCAATTTTTCATTTCCGTGACAAAATTTGCGATGGATTTTGAACGCGCGGCAAACGTATAGATGGTGAGGACTGAAAATAATATCCAAGCCAAGGGCGACGCATGGCCGTCCGGGTGATGAAAGGCAGACATCTCCAGCCAAAAGACCGGATAGCCGATCAGAAGCATCATTGTTGGCAGATGGGATATTCTTAATTGAAAAAAGCTCTTCTCGTTCACGAATGCCTCTTTAAATAAACAACGATTCTCCAAACGATATATACCAAGGTGATCGCGACAAAATACAAATCAAACCAGCGCGGATGTTTTGGGGCGGAATCCGATTTCTGCGTATGGTCCATCAGTTCCCTCGGCTCAAACATTTTTTCATGCTGCCATCCAGCAGAAAAGCGATACAGACCAAAAACAAAGAAACAATCGGCAGCGCAAATCTGGTTAATATGGAAAACATCGCATAAAGCCCGATAAACGGCACAATCACCAGAACAACAAAAAAAAGAGTCTGGATCTCTTTGAGTTGACCATCTTTTTGAGAGGCCGGTTTCACTAAAGACAACCGATGCCGGTAAAGATAGCCCACAACATATACGATGGCCCAACCGGTCAAGAAACTCATCAAAAACCGCAAACCATCTTTGAGTAAACTATTGCTGAATAATTTTTGCAAATAATCCGGATATCCGACAAATCCCAGTTGCGTGGTTTCCCAGAAAATCATCTTAAACGACTCTATTCCAGAAAGGATGGCGTACTGAATCGGATGGGCCCTGATCAACCCGAACGTTAAAGCAATCGTTTGGGCGTTGATCTTTTCCGAAGGAACTCCCTGGATATGTTCGACGAGATAAATACGGTGCTGATCCGCTCCCTCAAATCCCGTGAACTCGCATTCCTGTTGAGTAAAAAATTTCTGGCAGACGCCCCTTCCCGGGATCGACGCCAGATGAGCCATCCACATACGCGGGGATAATTTCTCTGTTCGCTTCAGCGCGTTTGCGAAAAACAATTCCGAATAACGATTAGTCAATTCGTAGTGGCCATTGTATTTGTCATTTAAGGATTTAAAAGCGGCAATCGTGGATTGATAAACGAGCCCCGTAATCAACACATAAAAAAGGCTGTAGCAGAAGACCTTTTTTTGCGACCGGATCCAAGCGAATCCGGCCAGCAACAGAAATGGCATCAGATAAAAAATAAAAAGATATTCAAAGATCCCTTTCCCGGATGTGGCGACAAGAAGAAGAAACGCCGTCAAAACACCATAAAGAAACAGGATTAAATACCCGGCGTCTTTTTTGTTTTTTGCCTGATGAGCCTTATCGCTCATTCCATTATGAATGATCCGATAGGATTTTGCTAAACACAGGACGATACCGATCGCCCAGGGAATCATCATCGCTTCCGAATACAAACTGCACATTGAGTTAAGCATGACCGGAGAAAAGCCAAAAAATAATAAAATCATGAACCGGATTTTTTTGTCGATCCGCAATTGCTTCATCAATACCCACAACAATATTTGTGTAAGAAAAACAAAGCAGGCCTGGAAAACTTTCTGAAAAACCTGATAGGGAATCGAAAAGATGTCTGCCAGACGCATGGAAACCGAGACGACAAAAGGATACAGCGGTTCCCGGTTAGGTCCGGTACGAAAATATTCGCTCCATCCTTTCTGATAAATCATCCGCCCCAAATCTTCATAATGGGTCGCGTCAAACTTGATAAACATCGTGGTGTTGAAAATCAGATACGTCCAATAGAAAAAACACGCTGCGAAGATCAAAATCAACATCCGCGGTTCATCTGATTTTTTTGCCGAACGCATATCCTCTCTCGCTTCCAAAAACATGATTTAAAAACCGATGACGGACGAATAAATGGACATGAGACGTTGATAATTCTGGGCGGGCGTGTATTTTTCTTCATAGACCCGCCGGCAATTCAAATTGATCTGTCGATCCTGTTGCCGGTCGCGAAAAACATGTTCGACCTTCCGGGCCAGGTCGTTTGAATCGCCGGCATTAAACAACCAGCCGGTCTTGCCTTCTTCGATCAATTCCATAAGGCTTCCCAAACGGCTGGCGATAATCGGGACCCCGTAACTAAAAGCCTCCACCACGATCCGCGGAAAATTTTCATAGCATAACGAAGGGACGATTAAACAACGGGCCTGACGCATCTGCCGGGCGAATTCTTCCGGACTCACATAGCCGAGGAATTCAATGTTCGGCAAATCTCTGGCCTGGACATGATTCCGCAGCGAATGCGACAGCGGTCCGTCTCCGATGATCTTAAGCGGGATACTCTTCATTTCTTCCCAAGCCTCGATCGCCACATTAATCCCTTTTTCCGCACTGAGACGTCCGGCATATAAAACAAAATCACCGCGCGAGTCCTCCAAGTCAACGCCGGGATCGTGAAAAACAAAATGCGGTTTGACGGCGATCTTTTCCGCCGGAATCCCGAACTGAATATATTTCTGGCGCGTGAATTCCGTCGCGGTGATATAACGGTGAATTTGTTGCTGCCAGATCCGTTTGCACCGGGTCCGATGAAGCATCTTAGCGACAAATGCGGTCAACAAAAACGAATTCCGGTAACAACGGTGCCGGATGCCTTCCCATAACGACAGGGAAACACAATCTTCGCAAACCTGATTGTTGCGAAAAAACAAGGCGTTGGAACACATCAAACGAAAATTATGCAGACTCTGCACGACCGGCATACGATGATCGAGGCAAGCCTGATAGACCGCCGGGGTCAGCATATAGAAGGTATTATGAAAATGGACAACCTCGGGTTTGATTTCATCCAAGACCTTGGAAAACGAACGGTAGGAAGCATTGGAATAGTCCAGATGAAGAAAATGCTTCAGCTGATGCCTGGTCGACCACGCCTGAAATTCGTTATTGCTTCGCTCATGAAGATAGACATCTTCCTGGAAATGTTTTAAAAGCGCGTACTCATCGGCTACGACCGCATCCTCGCCGCCGGGTTGTTGATAATGATTATGAACGATCAGTATCTTCATCGTGTGCGTTCTGGGGGCTCAGCGGTTCTGCCGATAATATTGCAGCGTACGTCGCAGGCTTTCTTCGATTGAATAAACCGGCCTCCAGTCTGTTTCCCTTTTGATTTTCCCGTTGGAACCGATCACGTCAAAACTTTCAGAGATCGCTTTGTTGTTTTCCCGGATGACAATGCCCCTGACCGTGGACATTCTGATCAAACGCTTAAGCAGGTCTCTGATCCCAAAGGCCTTTGCGGAACAAATATTATAAATCTGTCCGCTCCTCCCTTGTTGGGCCAAAATAGGCCAGGCAACGCAAATGTCATCGACATCCAGAAAATCCCTCTGCCCGGAAAGACTGTAGGCATGAATGGTTTTATCTTTACGTCCCCGCTCAATCGCCACGATCTCTTGGACAAACTTTCCAATCGACAACGTCACAGGAGTCCCTGCGCCTAAAATATTAAACATCCTGGCGATGATCACATCCAAACCTTTTTTGGCATACATGAGACCTAACGAAGTCTGCATATATTTGATAAAGCCATAAAAGCTGCGCGGCTGCGGGATGGTGTGTTCATCGACCAATTTAATGCTCGGATCTATTTTACCGTATTCCGCAGCTGTTCCAGGGATCACAATCCGGGGTCGGTAATCATTGATCCTGCTGATTGCATCCAACAGAATTTTAGTCGTCACAAAATTGGATTGATATAGTTGAACCTCGTCCCCCCTCCGCCCGCCGGAGAGATGGAAAATATAATGCGGACGAACATTTTTCAGAATGGAAGCAACCTTATTGGATTCAGTTAAATCGCACGCAAACACCTTGGTCGATGAATTGGAGCGTGTCAGATCAATCCCCGCAACATCCCAAGAAGGATATTTAGTTTGAATACATCGCATGAGCGAACGGCCGATAAAACCATTCGCTCCGGTAATCAATGCTTTTTTCTTCATTACGTTAAAAGAAAAGATTTCTTATGTTTTCTGAAAACGTCCTGGGCTTGTTCGAGATCATCGATCCGTCCTAAATCAAGCCACATCCCGGGATGCTTGAAACAATAAATTTTTTCTCCCCGATCTCTCATCCTTAACATCAACTCCGGCATCCCGAGGCGTTCGTCCTTCGCAACATAACGTTTGCAGCGCTTGTTCAGTATATTGATCCCCATGCTGACCAGAGATTTATGTTCCGGTTTTTCGATATAATCTTTCAACTCATTTTGACCGCGGCATTCAATCACACCGAAATCCGTTTTGACCACGCGTTCCTCGACCGCAATGGTCGCAATGCCTTTCTTTGCTTTATGGTATTTGAAAAAATCTTTAAAATTAAGATCCGTCAACACATCCCCGTTAATGATTAAAAAATGATCTTCCAGATTCTCAATCAATTGCAAAGCTCCGGCGGTCCCCAGCGGTTGATTTTCTTTGACGTAACGAATGGAAACACCCCAACGCTCGCCGTTGCCGCAAAAGGCCTCGATCAATCCAGCGAGATGCCCGGTTGAGATCACCAAATGTTTGATCCCGTAATAAGCCAGCTGACGGATAATCACCTCCACAATCGGAAACTCATCCAACGGCATCAAAGGCTTGGGAAGAATCGTCGTATAGGGTCTAAGACGAGACCCTTGTCCTCCGGCCAAGATGACGGCTTGTACTTTAGACATTATAAATCCCCGCTTTATATGATTTATGATTATCTTTCATCCACTGACAGGTTAACTGTAATCCTTCCTTCAAAGAAATCTTCCCTTCCCATCCCAGCGTTTTGATTTTCTGCGCCTCACAGATCAAACGTTCGACCTCGCTTTTTTCCGGACGCAACCGCTTTTGCTCCACCACGACTTTAATCTTTTGTTTGGTGATCTCGCTGATCAAGCGTACCAGATCTTCGATCGAGATCTCGTTTCCGCTGCCGACGTTAAACACTTCACCCAACCCCTGGCTACTTTCTGCCAGACGGAGAAACCCTTCAACGGTGTTCAAAACAAAATTGAAATCGCGGGTCGCCTTGAGGTTGCCTAACTTGATCACTTTGGGGCCGCAATGGATCTGACTGATGATCGTCGGGATGATCGCCCGCGCGGACTGTCGGGGACCAAATGTGTTAAACGGCCTGAGGATGCTGATCGGCAGATCAAAGGAACGATAAAAGGATAAAGCCAGATGGTCGGCCGCGGATTTGCTAGCCGCGTAAGGCGATTGAGGGTTGATGGGATGACGTTCATCGATCGGGGAATACTGGGCGGTGCCGTAGACTTCGCTGGTTGAGGTGTGAATGACTTTTTGGACTTTCGTTTTCCGGGCGGCCTGCAGAATATTTAACGTCCCCTTCACATTGGTGTCGATATACGTGTCCGGCGAATCATAGCTGAATGGAATCCCAATCAATGCGGCCAGATGAAAAACAAAATCCCTTCCTTTCAGCGCCTCTTGAACGCCGTTGGGGTCACGCACATCGCCGCAAAAAACGTCGACCTTTTTTAATAACGCGGGAGAAATAGTATCCAGCCAGCCCCAGCTGTTAAATGAATTATAAAAAACAAACGCCCGGACATGAGCGCCTTTCTCAACGAGGGTTTCCACGAGATGGCTGCCGATAAATCCATCCGCACCGGTCACTAATACCTTTTTATTTCTCCAGTTCATAGTTTCCTGCTTTCGAAAATTTTTGATGATGGATATACGCAAGCACAATACCGAAGACACTCCAAAATGGAATGGCATTATACGGAAGTTCCAAAAACACCAGAAAATTCGCAATGGTCAACCAATAAATCAGCAAACTCGCCAGAAGAACGCCGACCAACGATCGTAACTGAATACTGTCCCTGATCAACCAGATGAGCACCCAGAACAGACAAATGATCAAGGCCACCCCGATGATACCGGCGCGATAAATCACATGTAAATACGAATTATGCGGCGTGATCCAACCGTCTCTCGACCATTCTTGCGTCGCCCAGCCTAAGATCTCGATCGATTTCGATCGCTGCGGTTTTCCCCAATTGATCCCGAACAAGGCTTTTTCGGCTAAAATGTCCTTGATCATATCTTCCCAGATAAAAATACGGAAGAAAATATTGCTGTAAGCGGTATCTAATGTCCGATACCCCTGATCATCCCGGTCTTCAATCCCACTTAAAATTTGATTGATGGTAACTGTTCGGCCCATCCCCAAATCAGAAATAGCTTTCTCTAACGTAGCGATCTTTTTTGCCCTCATCTGAATCGTATATTGCCAAGACTCATCTTCAGCCTTTTTTTCAATCTCCTTGACAATTTGATTTAAGGCGATCTTGCTGTTTTTTTCAAGGTGACTGATATACCTCTCCAAATCTTCCTGAGTCTCGATCTTTATATCTGAAGGAACAATCCGGGAATAAATCTCGGTGGTAACGGAAGCATCGGGCATAGAAATTCCATTAACAATCGTGTCAGACTGTTTTTGAATAATGGAATCCACAGCATGTGTTGCATTATTTTCTTTTTTTGTTTTCTTATTTTGTTTGAGTTTAGCTTCCGCCTGCTGGATGGCCGACAGTTTGATTTTTTCAATCTCTTGCTGCGCTTGTTGAATGGAGATCTCTTTTCCTTTAACCATCTGGCTATTGACTTCGATCGCTCCTTTTTTCTTTTCCTGTTCCGTCTGTTTGGCAATTTCTTCCAGACGTGTCAGTTTTTGTTTTATTTCGTCGGATTTTCCGGAATATTCGCTGCTCAAAAAAATCGACAGATTATCCACAAAACCAAAGGATTCTTTAGAATATAGCTGGGTGGATAAAGGGATACTTTGAAAATTCTTGTCTTTTTTCGCAATCAGAGATTTATAAAACTGATAGTGTTGGATCCCCTCGGATAGAGACGTCATCGATCGAATGGCGTTTTTGTCAGAAAAACGGGATATGCCTGCGATCAATGCCAAAAGCATCAAAAGCAAAACAATCAATTTGTAAACTTTTTGCCAACGAATAAAAAAGCAAGCCAAAACACTAAAGAGGAATGAAAACGCAACGACGTGCCCAACGACCCTCGACCTTCCGCCGTAAAAATAGAAATCTAATGACGTGAACGTCTGCCTTTCAAAATAATAAGCCGGGATGTATAAAGCTGGGATGATGAATAAATAACGCACCCATCTCGATTTTATCTTGGAAAGAAGGATGCAAGACAAGATGAAGTAGGGAAAGACAAAATAATTATTGATGCTCAGAATAAATTTGGCAAACAACAGGATTACGATATATCCAATAATCAATTTGTCGATGAACAAATCTGATCGATAAAAATGATATCCCAAAACCGCAAATAAAGGATAATAAAAAAGAGCCGCATTGCGAAAGGCCAACGGCCCGAACCTAAAATCACCCCAAAAAGCCATCACCAAAATCCAGAGCACATAAGCCACGAGGACTTTGTGCCACGTTTTAAGATCCGGAGGATTAATCCGGAAACTCACGAGCAACAAACCTATGCTGACCGCTAACAAAATTTCTCCGATGAAAACCGGAACTCCGAACGGCGTCGAACAGTGGAGCTGGGCAAAAGATTTTGTAAAAACCGAATAAAACAAACAAGCGATCGCAATCAGATAGAAACCGATTTTTCTTGGCAGCAAGTCCGTCTCTTGGGGAAGTGTAAGTTTCATGGAGGATAAAGCGCTATTCGGCATAACGTAATATTTTTCTTTTAAGAACCGCCTCAAGACTTGCCGGCGCCAACAGGAAATATCCGCCAAGCGCGAGGGCTTTCATGTTCCAGGGATTAACCTGGAGCGCATTAAAAAATTCTTTTTTCATCTCTTCCCGGTTGTTCTTGATGAAAAAACATTGCGCATACCGCAAATGCAGCGCGGAAAACGCATCTCTTTTCAAATAAACCCCATACTGAGCGTTCCTCGAAAAAAAATTATTCAAGACCTGAAGTTCTTCTTCTCGCGCTTCTTCCACATGTTTGAAGATATAATTGCCGCAAACCCGATATTGAGTCAGAGGTTGATCAATATAACCGATGGGATACTGTTCCGCCACCCTCAGCCAAAGGTCCCAATCCGCGGGGGAAAAAATACTTTCGTCAAACAAACCGGTTTTATCCAAACATTCCCGGCGCAACAACACCGTTGAATTACAGATATAATTACCGCCCGCCAATCGTTTCGCGATCCAGCCGGCGGTCCGGCTTTTAGGATGGGAATAGCGGCCAGTGACCTGATCCTGCTCATCGATAAAATACGCCGCGGTATGCACCATTCCAACCAACGGATTCTGTTTTAAGAAACAGACACTTTCTTCGACCTTCTGGGGCAGATACAGATCATCGCAATCAAGAAACCCGACAAATTCACCCTTGCCCTCTTTGATCCCCAGATTCCGGGCGCTGCAAGCGCCTCCATTTGCTTTGCGCACATAGCGAATCCTTCCGGCAAATCGTTCCATCGCGCGGGGCGTATCATCCGTCGATCCGTCATCAACCACAATAATCTCGATCTGCGGATAAGTTTGGGCCAAAACACTTTCAACGGTTTTAATCGTCCAATCGGCTTTATTGTAAGCGGGGATAACAATGCTGACGAAATCCTTCAAGGTTTAGCCTCATTTATTTTTATTGGTTAAAATATATTCTTTCAAGGAATCTTCCCAGTGAGGCATCTTATTGAGACCAATTAATTCCAAATGATAATTATGCATCATCTCTGATCTGGCGCGCGGCGCCGGCAGAGGGTATTCCGCCGAAGAAATCGGAAGCACTTTCACTTTTTTCTGAAGGCCGAAGATTTCAACGATTTTGACCGCGATATCATAACGGCTACAGCTTCCTTTATTCGTCATATGATATATTCCGTAACGACCAGTCTCGATGACGTTCATGAGATTGTTGGCAAAATCTTTGGTAAAAGTCGGACTTCCAAACTTATCATTCACGACACGCAATTCCTTTTTTCCTTCTTTGATCTGCTGAACAATTTTATAAACGAATTTTTTATCGATGGCCCACCCCCCAACCATCCACCCGGCCCGGATAATAAAAAACTTCGTCAACAACTGGCGGACGATCACTTCCCCCTGCAGCTTGCTGTGTCCGTAAACATTCGCCGGATTAGGATGATCAAACTCGGTGTACGCTTCGGGCTTTTCGCCTCCAAACACACCGGCCGTACTGATATAAAGCAAAGGGATCTGAAACTCCTGACAGACCAAAGCGATATTTTCGGTACCGATCGTGTTCACCCGGTAGGCGTGATCCGGTTCTTTTTCACAACGATCGACATCCGTCTCGGCGGCAAAATGAAAAAAATAATCCGGCTGATGCTCTTTGACAAACGCACGAATCCCTTTCAATTCGGCCACATCGATTTTCTTAACAGCGGCATCCCGCGGCGCGATATCGCACCCGACCACTTCGTGACGTTGTTGCTTTAATTTTGGAACAACATCCGAAGCCAACATCCCCGATGCTCCGGTGAGAATAATTCTCATGAAACGTCTCCTGTTAATTTTACAAAACCCGTTTACGATGGATGAGAAGAGTCATCGATTAACCAAAACCGAATAATCGTAAAAATAGCTTTAAACCCGTCGAGCCAGGTGATCTTTTTTCCTTCCCGGTAAGTCCTTCCGCGATAACTGATCCCGACTTCATAGATCCGCAACTTCCGGCGTGCAATCTTGGCCGTAATCTCCGGTTCAAAACCAAAACGCTGACAACGCAAAGGAATCGTTTTAATCAAATCGCAACGGAAGGCCTTATACCCGGTCTCCATGTCGGTGAGATTAATATTGGTAAACATATTGCTTAACAGCGTTAAAAATTTATTTCCGACATAATGCCAGAAAAACAAAACCCGTTTGGCCTGCGTGCCGACAAAACGCGAGCCGTACACGCAATCGGCATCACCGTTAATCATCGGTTCCAGGATCAAAGGATATTCGATCGGGTCATATTCCAAATCCGCGTCCTGAATAATACACAGATCGCCCGACATCTTTGCGAGGGCGGTACGGATCGCCGCGCCTTTTCCCTGATTCTTGTCATGAAAGACAGCGACAATCTGCGATTTATGCTGCTGCGCTAATTTCCGGACGATCTCAATCGTTCCGTCCGTTGAACCGTCATCAACGAGAATCAATTCGACTGATCCGATCCCTTTGATTCTCTGATCTAATACTTTAAAGACGACCTTTTCGATCCATCGACATTCATTATAAACGGGCATCAAGACGCTTAACTTCATTGCAGGATCTCCTCAAACCATCAATCGTCTGTTATTCTTTTTATCCCATTCGGGATAAAACGCTCCAGACCAGTCAGATCTTCAATCGATGCTTTAATCGTTAATGGGCTGAACGGATCTGGTTCCCCCGGAGGAATGCGCCCGATAAAATGAACCCCCGCTGCTTTAGCCCCCTCATAATCCGTCATCGAATCGCCCACAAAAACGGATTCATCCGCTGTGAACCCATTTTCTTGCAAGATCAATTTAATCAGCACATCTTTTGTTCTCGGCGAACCATAGACGCCCCGGAAAAACCGGTCTAATTTCTTTTTCTTAACAATACCCCAAATTTCTTCCTGGGGAGTTCCGGAGACAATAAAAAGATAAAACGATTGATGAGATCGCTTCAGGAACTCAAAAGCACCTTTGACAAGCGGGGCGTTCAGGACAGACTCATAAGAAAAAACCGAAAACTGTTCACCGAGCCGCTGCAGCTCAGCGTCATTAATTTCTTTTTTCAAGAAATCGCGGTAAATCACCCGAAATTTCTCAAACCGGCTGATCCCTCCATGCCGTTTATGATATTCCAGGATCCTATCCAGCGACTCGGGATAATCGGCAAAAAGTCTGCGAAACGCCTCGGTCTTGATCTGAACTGACTCGCAAATAACCCCATCAAAATCGAATATAACGGCTTTTATCATATACCTTTTTGGTTCAAAAAATTTGGAATTTTTAAAGAATTTCTAGTCCCGCGGAAGGAAGCAGTCACGATTGGGTTAGATTGTTTTGATCATGACCCAAAAACTTAATCCGGTTGGCACCTTAAATCTCCACATACACCTTATTCTGATCCACCACAAATTTCTTATGGATCTCTCCCAAAATATTGAGGATCCCCTGGCCCATGTCCACATGCTCCTGACCACGGATTTTGGTGGCGACCTGAGGTTTAAAAACGTAAGGCGTAATCTCGTAATGTTCGGTCGTTGTGGCCGGTAAAAATGAGATCTCCACCTCGCCTTTGAGGATTTCTTTCACCATCGTGAGCAGATCTTTGATCTTCATTTGTTCGTTGCCGGTGATGATCACACAGCGGTTTTTATAATCCTCTTTGAGGATATCGACGCTCAACCGGGCGGCGTCCAGGATATGGATATATTCGCGGATCTCTTCACCGTCGCCTTCGCGCACAATCCGTTTATCCAGCAATGCTTGTTTCAGGATCTTGTAAATCCAGTTGCGTTCATCCGAACGCGGGCCGTACAGCGAGCCGTAACGTAAAATGGTGTAATCCAGGCCGTACGCCTTTTGATAATTTTCAATAAAGAGTTCACAGGATTGTTTACTGCTGCGATAAAAAGAACCCGCGTCGCTATAAACGTAGATCGAACTGGAAAATATAAACCGCTTCACATTTGCTTCCTTGGCCGCTTCGAGGATATTGATATTTCCCAAGACGTTGACCTTTACCGTTTCGACCGGCATATTTTTGGATTCATCGATATCGGAAAGGGCGATAAAGTTGTAAACCACATCGGCCTTGCCGACCGCTTTTTTAACTGCTTTCTCATCCAAGATATCTCCGACCGTCATCGTTTGGTTCTTCTTGATGTAGGGCGATATGATTTTATCAAAAATCAAAACCTTATGGCCGGTCTGAGTCAGGGCGTCTGCCACATGACTTCCCAAAAATCCCGATCCGCCGAAAATGGTGATATTCATAGTCTTTATCTCCAAGATTAGGGACAACCGTCCCTGTTTTAATTATACTTTCTCAAACTGAAACATCCGTATATACGGCATAGATTGCCCCAGCCAACCAAACATCTGCTGCATAACAAAACTCGAGGTGATCAGCTTATGCAAAACATAACTGCGGTGAAACTCGGTCAAATAAGCATAATTATGTTGTTGGACGAGTTTTAATCCCCATAATTTCGCTTCCTTAATAATCTCTTCATCCGTTCGGCGATAGCCAAAATCCTTGATCACAAACCCATAATGTTCTTTCTTGACCAAAGATTTAACCGCCCCTTTCAAAGCGGTCTCATATTTTAAGAAAATATCGTGCAAGAAGAAAGAAAAAAAATTATCCGGTGCCCCGGCCGAATCCAGGATCAAATGACCGCCTTTTTTCAAACCTTCGGACATCTTATGCATGAATTTGCGAAAATCATTCTGATCGAAAAGGTAAATCAGGCTCAAGGCCATGATCGCGTCGTACTGCTGCAAAAAGGAATCGGTCAGGACATTAAAACGCATAAACTTAAATGCCGGAAAAAGTTTCACCGTTGATTCATATCCCGCAAATTGCTCCAGATCCGAACAACGGACGCGATACCCATCTTCGGCAAGATACAATTCATTCACGCAACGCCCGCTGGCCACCGAAAAGACCTCGCCTTCCTTGCTGAGCGTCCTGCGCAGGAAGTTATTATAATACTCGAAACGCCGGTATTGATAACCAAAAAAATATTTCTGAAGGAACGCCTCCTTGCTCGCATAACCCTCATCCGCCAGATACCCGCCCATCGCGCGCTGATGTTCGCTAAAATTTTGGTCCGGTTTTTGAAAGATCACCCCTCTTTGAGCGGAGGATAGATCGTATTTAAACCATTTTCTCATAATTAAAGGCCCGCCTTCGCATGTTCCGGTTCCGGCTGATATTTCTGTGAAGAGGCAACGCCCATGACCTCCAGAAAAATCCGGGGTTCATCCGTCGCTGAGTTCAGATAAAAAAATTCATCGATGATCTTGACCGCCTCCACCTTGTGATAAATCGCGTTGTACGGTTTCCCTAGGATCGCACTGATTTTGGATTTTAATTCATCCGGGGTATTGACCGTATGAACAATGGACGATCGGACATCTTTTAAAGGCGACATATTGATCCACTCGGCGCCATTCACAATCATCACCTCACAACCTAACGCCAGCGCCTCAATCGACACCCCCGACTCCCCAACAACAACCACCTTAGCCTCCCGTAATAATTCTTCGATAGGATCATATTTAATTTTAAATGGGATTCCGTTCTGAGTCACGCCCATGGCCTCAATCAATTTTTCAATCGGCAAAAACGGATGCGGCTTGAGCCAGATTTCTGTTTGCGGATCATCACGATAGGCCTCGTAAACAAATTTTCCGATCGAACTGCTTTCTTCCGGGCTGATCGAACAGGCGATCAGAACAACGGAACGCTTCCCCGGAACGCCTTCGTTGAGATATTTTTTGAGATAACAATACCGGGTCGCTTCGACGATTTTTAGTTCCTCATCCTTCCAGCCCGATTCCCGGAAATAGCGGTAGGGCAAACGCCCATTGCATAAGATGATTTCCGGCTTTGGAAACGGAAATCTGTTTTGATCATGAATTTCCCGGGGATCATTGAAATAATTAAACGTCATCCGGGAGACGGTCCCGGACTGATACCCCAAACATTTCATCTGCGGACAAACGGCGTCGCGGGCCAGAAGCAGGGCCTTCTCCCAGGCGTGGAGTTCAGCGAGATACAAACATTGCCGTGTAACGATGTTCTTCAAATGATTTTGAAACAGGGCGTAATAAATCATGCCCAGATATCCGGTCGTTCCAGCAAAGGACGAATACCAGTCATCTCGCAACAACGGATAAAATCCATATCCCTTCCACGCGTGTAATTTTTCAATCTGTTTTTCCAGCCGGCGAAATTTTAAACCAAAACCGATCAACTTCAAAATCGTTCGCAGATGAAGTCTCCAGGAATGCGCTTCTTCCAAAAAGAAAATCCGGTGGCCGTCGGTAATAAACCGTTTTACGTAGTCGAACGCCTTTGGAAAAGAGGTCGTGTTGTTGGGAACATACTGGGCCAGCCAGGTGACGTTTTGCCGTTGGTTTTCAAGGGATTCCTGAATAGAACTAAAAAATTTATTGCGATACATCCCCGCTTCAGCGGCGGTGAGATCCAGCGAAGGATAACAGGTCATGATCAAAAGATCGCCGGGAGTGGCGGCTTTGCGCTGCGAGCGATGTAAAATGTTTTTGATCTTGAGGCTGCGCAGCAAAAAAATCGAGGAGAAAACAAAAAGGTGCAAAAGATGTTTTAAAAAAAATGCTCCGGAAAATTCCCGGAACAAACGCTTCCAGCCCTTCTTGCGCGCTGCGTCCGCCTTGTGATTTTGCCACCCAATTTTCTGCCGACGGCAATACACCGACAAGGCCCGGTTGAATTTGGATGAACCACCAAACACGATGACCCGGGTCATCTGGTTGATTTCGATCGTCTTGACGACCGCATCCAACTGCGCCAGCTGATTAAAGGATTCGGATTTATAAGGATTTTTTTCAGCGACCAGGCTCAACCACCACAAACTGGCCTGCCCATCGATGGCGAACAATTCTTTGAAATTCTTACCATCGGATTGAATCTGTTCTGGAATTTCGGCGATCCAACGCAGATATCGTTCGCGCAGAATCTGGGCGGATTCATTGATGAACCACGCCGAAGACAAAACCGTTGCGATCAAGCCTTTTCGGGTCATGCGTTCCTGTAACGTCTGCTCAAAGGAAGACAACGCCGCCAGACTAAAAAGACAATATTCTTCCTGGAATGAAAAGGTCATCTTTTCTATCAGCGGACATTCGGTATCGAAAAGGATCAATGTTCTCATTAACGTTTAAGTTCTCTTAATCTGCCCGACGCAGCAAAGAATGTCACCGCGAAAGGTCTTTTCCATAATTTCATGAAAGCGTTTTTCCATCTCGATAAACATTTCATTCATGTCTTTCTCAAAAAGACTGTTGCCGCCAAATAAACTGGCTTGGGAGGTGGCATCGACAAACGATTTTTGCGGTTGTCCCGAGAAATACCAGTTCAGATAATTGATCAGGGTATATTCATGACGGCAGGTCATTTCAGAAGTAAAACCAGCTTTATCCAAAAGCCGCGCCAAAGATTCCTGGGTAAAATAAAAAAAATGGGCCTTATGCCAGAAAAAAGTATTGAATCGTTCGCGCTGGGGCGACGGCAAAAAGAAATTGAGTGCCTCGTTGCGGTTCGGCAGTTCTAAATAAATTTTTCCATCGGGAGAAAGGATTTTCTTCATGGCCTCTAACGTCTGCATCGGATCGGGAAGATGGTCCAGTGTTGCAATCGAGATAATCAAATCGAATGTGGTATCTTTAAAATCGATTGCCTTCAGATCCTGCGCGTAGGCCTTGATCTTCAAATCGTTATTCATAAATTCGACAAACCCTTTGTTCAATTCAACCCCGACGACCTCCTTGACCCGGTCCTTAATGGAATACAACAGCTCTCCGGTCCCGCAGCCGATTTCCAGTACCCGCATCTGGGGCGTCAACAGAGGATCAATGTTGGTGAGGATCGGGGCCAGGGTTTTGAGACGGTCTTTGAAATGGTCTTGGGGCGTTTGTTCTCTCCCGGTGTCCAGCGAATTTGTTTTTTGATATTCCTTATTATAATAATGTTCCAATTCTTTATCGGTTTGAGAAACGTCCTGAATGACCAAGCCGCATTTCCGGCATTGACAGATCTTTCCCGGCCCCTCGCGCATGACCGTCGCGATGATTTTAAAATCCTGTTGATCACAGATGAGACATTGGGGCATGAAAAATCTCCTTTAAACCAACCTGCCGTGAGGTTGCAATAATTTTTTCAGTTCGCTGATTAAGATTTCCTGAACTCCCGGCGGAGCGGTGCTGATCCGCACCCATTCTTTCAATTGCTCTTCCCTAAACGGCCGGCGGATCAGGATGTCCTGCTTGGCCAGGGCGATTCTCAGGCCGTCGTGGATTCTGGGATCACCCAAACGGATGGCCAAAAAATTCGCGCGACTGTGCGAATACGGAATGCCTAATTGGTCCAGCTGACGACACAACCATTCCCGGTTGCGTCTCGTGTCCCGGACATAGGAAAGACATTCCTCGGGGGCATTCAAAAGTTCATTTAAAACCAACGCGGTGACCGCCGTGATTTCATACACCGGCCGCACCTTTTTTAAAAATTCGATATTGCGTTCCTGAGAAATCAGATAACCGGCCCTTAATCCGGCGAGACCGAAGGCCTTGGAAAACGTGCGCGAAATAATCACATGGTCATACCGGGCAATCCAGGGCAAAACAGTGTCTTCGTGAAAATGAAAATACGCCTCATCCACCAGAACCAAGGTGTTGCATTCTTTGGCTCTGACGACCAGTTCATGAAGTTTGGAAAGGGGAATCATCACCCCTAGAAATCCGTTGGGATTCTCAACGACCACCATCCTCACCCCGGGTTTGATTCTACTGATATATTGGTCCCAGTCAAAGGCCAGGTCGGAATGATAATGCTGGGCGATCACCTGGGCCTGAAACATTTTCGCGTACACATCGTACATCGCATAGCCCGGGAAATGCAACAGGATCTTCTCTCCGGGATCAATGTAGGTTTCAAACACCGCCTTGATCGCCTGGTCCGAGCCCGAATGGAGCATGATCTGATTCTTCAAAATACCCAACCACTGCGCGGTCTTTTCATAAATCGGATCCGGCTCGGGATAGACCATGAACAATTCGCCGGTGATTTTCCGTCGGACACGTTCGACAAAATCTTCCGGAAAAAATTGGTTGCGTTCGTTGCGGTCCAGACGCTTTTTGAACATCCGCGACGGTTCATCGTTCACCGCGCGTTGGACGAATTTTAAATGTGGTCGGGGTTCGATCACGGTGCCTCTGGAGTTACTCTTATAGTTCCTAAGATTAATAACCAATATACAATTTTCAAAACACAAACAATAAACAACTTACAATATCCAAAACCATAGAATTTGAAATTTTGATTGTAATTTGTTTATTGGATTTTGTTCATTCTCCTATCTCTGCTGAATCATTGTTGTACTTAAATACGCATCCTTCGCCAAACGAAGACTCCGCTCAACGACCTTACTCGGATCGGACCAAGTTCGCATCTCAATACTGACATATCCTTGATAATCGATGTCTCGCAGCGTTCGGGCCATCAACGTGTGATCGACTTCACCGGTGGATCCGATTTCTCTCAACTGTGGCTCGCTGATGTGAAAATGTTTTAAATACGGTTCGGATAGACGGAAAATTTTATTCAAATCCTGTCCTTCGGCCGCCACCGCCTTGCTGTCCAGATGTAATCCGAAACCCGGATGACCGACCATCTCAACCAAGCGGATGCCTTCCGCGGCCGTGGTGATAAAATCGGTCTCATCCGCTCTTAACGGTTCGATACAAACACAAACCCCCTGATCATTCGCCGTCGGCGCAATCATGGAAAAAAACCGCGACGCACGGTCAAACGCCTCATCCATCAGAATCTTGCCGCGCACACGGTTGGACGGCGAACCAAACACCAGCACCCTCGCCCCCAGATCAGAAGCAAGTCCACACAGACCTTTCAAAAATTCGACGGTTTCCTCTTCAATCGCCGCCTCGCGAAATAGTCCCAAATCCCGTCGGCTGAAAAGCAACGCCTGGATCGCGACCAATTCCAATCCGAATCCCTGCACATGGCCCCTAAACTGCCGGCGTTCTTGAACGCTCGATGTTAACGGCTCAGGCCATACAATGCTCGGCGCAATTTCGAGCCCGCGGCATCCCAAACCGGAAATCAATTTTAAAAACTGATCCTGTTCTTCTTTGGGCCAGGCGATATTTGAGATGGATAAGTTCATATGACTTTAAAAATATTTTGCGCCATGATTCATTGCGGCGTGATCAGCTATTCTCCAATTGTAATTCCGGAGTCGTATCCAGATAAACGACCTCACCCGTCTCACAGGCCCTGCGGCTGGCTTCCAAGACCTCGATCGATTTCAACGCGTCTTCGGCGCGACACACGGGTTCTTCTTTTCCTAAAATCGACTGAGAAAAATTCCGCAGGATATTACGGTCGGATCTATTGTACTGCTCGGTCGTCTCCCGGTCCTGACCTTTAATGTGTTTGGTCAACTCAATCCGGTCGACGATACCTTTGGGATAATACCACAACGGCGGCTCCGACCACTGACTTTCGTTGATCAGTGTTCCTTTCTCCCCTTCCACAATCAACGATTCCTGCGAGATCACTTTATTCGGAGAAGAGATCGTTCCGGAATAAATAATCGACGTCCCGCGTTTGGTCTTCAAAAACAAATTTAATCCCGTGTCCGACTCATACAAACTCCAGTCCGGTTTAAACGATTGGCCTTGGACGCTAATGATCTCATCGTTGAGGATATAACGGAACAAATCCAGATGGTGGATCCCCATCGCGTACAAAAGCGGGAACTTCTCTTGAAAAATATACGGCGGCAGCTTGGGGTTTTCACGGTCACGGACATAACGGAAAAAAATATGCCCGATCTTTCCCAATTGTCCGTCCTGGATATGCTGGTGCATCAGCCGCCCGACATCTTTGTTGCGCCAGTTCTGCACAACGCACGCTGTTAACTTTTTTCTCTGGATCAAACTGACGAGCTCCCGGCCCTCCTGCAGATCGTCCGTGAACGGTTTTTCCACGAGCAAATGAAGATCATGGTCAATCGCCTGACGGATCGTTGAGGCATGATACTGAACCGGATTGCACACCAAGAGCGCGTCGCAGGGAACGTTGGTCAGCATGCGGGTCAAGTCGGTAAAATTCTGTTCCGGTTTTAAGTAACCCCGCTCCACCATCCGCTGGATCGATTCAGCAGAAGGATCATGGGCCGCGACCAACTCAAATTCATCGGACCGGTGAATGAGCTCCACCCATCCTAACCAATTGGAAGTCTGAATCCCCTTGGGCAACGCCCGGTTCCCGATCCCGGAGACGGCAATATTTAATTTCTTTTTCATTTTATTAAAATATATTTCAAGTCCGCTATAAACGCGATGACATAGCACCGTCATTGCAAGTCATCGTTTTTTAGGTATACGGACGAAGCAATGACGAAAACTTTCCAACCCGCAAACCCGTTAACCCGCCAACGCGCAAACTACTTTCCCACACTGCACCAAACCCGATCCCCGTATCCATTGGTCTTTAAAAATTCGCGATACATCGCGTTAAACTTCTGCCACAATTGCTGCCAGGCCTCCTCCGGAGATTGCGGTAGGAGTGCTATATCCGGAACACCCCGGCGCGCAGCCAGCGTGTCACTGGGAGCCCGTCGGTAACCCCAGTTCAGATGATTGGTGATCGGATATTCCTGGACCACCTCGATCGTCCCGGCCAATCCCACCTGGTCCAAAAGGTTCTTAATCGTCTTAGGATTATAATAGTAAAGATGCTCAATACAATAATAAAAATTTTGAAATTCAGGGATCTGGTAGAAATTGACTAGGGCGTCCTGAATGTTCGGAACCAGAATGATGATCTTGCCTGACGGCTTAAGAAACCGCTTGATCGAATTCAAAAATTCTTTGGGTTCGCCGATATGTTCCAGGACATAAATCAAGGTGATGTAATCAAACATCCCTTCCTTAAAACGCTTCTCCAGCGGCTCATCCGAAACATCAAACTTCAAAACCTTCTGGCAAAATTCAATCTCTTTCTTATTCAGTTCGCATCCGTATACTTGGCCGACCTTGTCCTTAATCAGATCCATAAAATGCCCGGTCGAACATCCAATGTCGAGCACGATCTCTTTTCCCGTCAAAGATTTCGCCAGTTTATCCGCCCAGGGCTGCGTTGTTTTTTTCATCTTTTCAAAATAGACCTGGGGGTTGAGCGCGTCCGGTTCCACGTGCGTGAGATAGGTCTGATGATAATCCTGCTCGTAAAAATCCTTGGGGAAATGAAACGAGCCCTGATCCAAAAACGTCAGCTCGCATCCCAAACACTGATACACATCCGCCTTTTTTCCGAAACGGACCTGGTTCGTAATCAACCGCAGGTTGTCTTTGCCGCAAAAAGGGCATTGCGGTTTCTTTGTTCCAGTTGTTTTATTATTTTGAATAGTTGATTGTGATTCCAACGTTTTGTTCTCCTTTTGTTTAACGTTCTCAAGTTATCGAGTTTTACGGGTTCAACGAGTTATTTTGCCCGTTGTTCAATTTGAGAACGGTCCAAGAAGAAATTCGTTGAACCCGCCAACTCGCAAACTCGACAACGCATTCCACTCAAGCAACCTTCCCCTGCATCTCGCTGGAAACCATCCGCTCCAGTCCCTCCTCCAATGAAACCTTTGGCCTCCACCCCAAATCTTTTTCAATCAGCGAAACATCCGCGATGACCCCAAATTGATCGCCGGGAGTTGAACCTTTGAACTCAATCGGATAATGTTCATTCTTAAAACTTTTCTTTAAGCCATTTAAAATTTCTTCGACAGTGAATTTTCGGCCACCAGCGACATTATAAAGCTTCCCAAATGACTTCGGATTCTCATACGCCGTCATCCACGCGTCCACCACATCATCGATAAAAACCAAATCCCGAAAACGATCCCTGGCCCCTTTCACCAGAACCGGCTTCCCCTCGAGCATGTAAGAAAGATAAATGCTGACCATGCCTTGCATTTTATTCGCCAAATTTTGTCCCGGGCCGTAAACGCTGAACAACCGGAAGATCGTCGTGTTGATCCCCAGCGTTTGATAAAGTTTGATATAACTTTCCGCTGCCGCTTTGCCCGCGCCGTAAAAGGTTTTGGGTTGAACCGGGTGCGATTCTTTGAGCGGAAGCGTTGGCGGATCGCCGTACACACTCATCGAGCTCGCGTAAAGAAATCGCGCAATCCCTTTGGCCTTGCACCAATCCAGAAGCCAGAACGTACTCATCACATGGCTTTCCAGATCTCCCAGAGGATTCAAAAACGACGCCTCCCCGGAAGATTGCCCGGCCAGATGAAAGACCGCGTCGGCGGTGAGGTGATTTAACGCGTCAAACATCTCCTTTTGTCCGAGATCGATTTGAATAAAATCGGCTTGCGGTGGAATATTCGTTTTTGTTCCGGTGGAAAGATTATCCAATATCGTCACGCGGCAGCCTTCGCTTAATAAACGCCGTGCGATCTGCGATCCGATAAATCCGGCGCCGCCGGTGACAATGATGTGTTGGCCTGAGGTCATCGCGTGCTTGTCTCTTTCCAATTCTTTTTTAACCAAAATTCCACCTGCGGGATCTGCCACTCGTAATCCACATCGCACCCGCCCCATTGTTTTAACGGATAAATCTTCTGCCCCATCCATTTTTGCGGCAGTAAACCGTCCTGGATATTTTCTAAACATTTCGGACGAACGATCGACAACCCCATGTCGGCAAAAAACACATCGCCCTGCGAATCACGATCGCAATTTAAAGTCTTCGGGTCGCCGAAGGTTGCAAACGGAACAAACGGATGCAATAATCCGTCGGGTCCGATCTTGCGCGCCCGCAGCGGGCTCCACATGTTGTAACACGACACCG
>JAHFFY010000020.1 GCA_023247705.1 Candidatus Omnitrophota bacterium
GATTATGCGTTCGGTTTTGATACCGCGGTCAATATCGCGACCCAATGCATCGATCGGTTGCACACCACCGCCGAAAGCCATCACCGCATCATGGTCATCGAGGACATGGGTTTATATACCGGCTGGATCGCGCTTGAGGCCGGGATCGCCGGCGGGGCAGATATGATTTTAATCCCAGAAATCCCGGTGAATATCAAAGAGGTTTGTGATTTGATTAAAATCCGTCATAAGCGCGGCAAGACCTTCAGCATTATCGTCGTTTCCGAAGGAACCACGATCAGCGGTGTCGAAGTCAAGAAACCGTCTGGAGAAAACGGTCAGGGATCAGTGATCTCGTCACGCCGTTTCGGGGCGGTCGGAGAACTCATCGCGGAAACGATTGAGGCGGAGACTGGTTACGAAACCCGGGTGAGCGTTTTAGGCCATATCCAGCGGGGCGGAAGTCCGAGCGCCTATGACCGTATTATCGCTACCCGCTTCGGCGTTAAAGCGGTCGAGCTGATTTCGGAAAATAAATTCGGGAAGATGGTGAGTTTGCATGATAATAAACTTCATTATGTTGATATTGAAGAAGCCGTCAGGAAACGCAAGACGGTCGACATGGATCTTTACGAAATGGCGAAGGTGTTCTTTACTTAAGATGGAGAAGCCGGACGCCTTTTGAGGAAATATGAAAGAAAAAATTCAAAATATCTTTGCGGAATCCATCCGGGTTAAAGAAGAGACGTTAAAAGCCAATACGGATTCAATCATTAAGGCCGTCGAAGAAATCATTAAAGCCTTGAAAAACAACGGTAAGATTTTGTTGATGGGCAATGGGGGGTCGGCCGCCGACAGCCAACATATCGCGGCGGAATTTATCGGACGATTTCAGAAAGAACGGCGATCTCTTCCGGCGATCGCGTTGACGACTGATTCGTCGATCCTGACCGCGTTGGGCAATGATTATGGATTTGATGCTATTTTTGCCAGGCAGATTGAAGGACTGGGGAAACCCGGCGACATTATTTTCGCGATCTCAACAAGCGGGAATTCAAAAAACATTATTGAAGGCGTAAAAAAGGCCAAGCAGTTGGGAATCAAAACAATCGGCTTGACGGGTTGCGAGGGAGGGAAACTGGCCGGCTTGTGCGATATCAATTTAATCGCGGCGTCGAAGGTAACCGCCCGGATCCAGGAGTCCCACATTTGTATCGCCCATACGATTTGTGAATTGGTTGAGGATTTTTTTGCTAAAGTTTAATATTTTTGATTGTTAGGTTTTCATCCAAGTGAGTCCTGAATTGAACTCTAAGAATAAAATCCTTTCTGTCAATTCTTTAATAAAAATCACAGGCCAGGCGCGCAAACGGGGTAAAACAATAGCGTTTACCAACGGCTGTTTTGACATTTTGCATTTTGGTCATGTCCGGTATTTGGAAAAAGCCAAAAAAGATGATCGGATCCTGATCATCGGATTAAACAGCGACGGTTCAATTAACGAGATAAAAGGAAAGAACCGTCCGATCATCCCTCAGTCGGAAAGAGCCGGACTTTTGGCCGCCTTGTCCTGCGTTGATTATGTTGTGATCTTTGATGAACCGACCCCATACAATCTGATTCGGAAATTAAAACCCGATCTCCTGATCAAAGGAGCGGACTGGAAGGGCAAAGAGGTCATCGGCAGCGATATCGTGAAGGCCCACGGCGGCAAAGTTGAATTCATCCCGTATCTGGATAACCTTTCCACAACGAATATCATCAAGACCATTATTGAAAAGTATAAAGCTTAAAGCGTTGACTTGGATTATTCCTAAAATGACGCAAAAAGAATCGTTTGATGTTAAAAGGCACAGAGCAAAAAAAAGTTTTACGGGTCATCGACGCTAATTTTAATCGGACAAAAGAAGGATTAAGGGTTTGCGAAGATCTGTGCCGTTTCATTTGGGGAAACAAGAAGCCCACGGAACAATATAAAAGAATTCGCCACCAGCTGACCAGGACGATCGAAGATTTGATGTCCGTCAAGAGTTTGGTCGCGGCGAGAGATATCCTTCGGGATGTGGGGAAGAAATCAATTAACGTGGAAATGCGCAGGGAAGATGTTGCGGGTGTTTTTTACGCAAATTCCCAGAGGACAAAAGAATCGATTCGAGTTTTAGAAGAATTTTCAAAATTATTCAATCCTGAGCTTGCTCAGCGATTGAAAAGATTGCGTTATCAGGTCTATGCTTTGGAAAAAGAAATTATTAGCCGATTGTAAGCTTTATTTGATTTTGGATACAGAAGTCAATGATTACGATTCGCTCTTTGAGATTGCACGCGAGGCCGTCATTTCCGGGGTAGATATTCTTCAGTTGCGCGATAAATCCGGGTTGCCCGCTGATATCCTGAAGTTTTCAAGAAGGATTCTCCCTGTGATCCGATCTGCGGCCGTACGGCGAAAAAAGCAAATTCTTTTTATTATGAATGATCGCGTCGATTTGGCAATCGCCAGCGGCGCCTCAGGAGTTCACATCGGTCAAGACGATCTGCCGTTGCCATGGGTTAGAAAAATGATGGGGACCAAGGCGGTGATCGGTGTTTCTTGCCAGAATTTAAAACAGGCGCAATTGGCCCAACGTCAGGGGGCCGATTATATCGGATTCGGATCTATTTTTAAGACGAAAACCAAACCGCAAAGAAATCCGATGGATTTTGATTTATTACACCGGGTCTTTAAAAAAATAAAAATTCCTGTTTTTGCAATCGGCGGTATTGATCAAAACAATGTCATATTGCTCAAAGATCGCGGCGTCGATCGCGTTGCTGTTTGCCGGGCGATCAGTCAAACTCAGCGGATCAGTCATACGGTTCGAACGTTCCGGGAAATTTTAGATCGAACTTGGGTCCGGAAGCAGGATTAAGAATTAAAGGAGTTCGATGAGACGATGCGAGGGTAATTCAGTGGTAGAATGTCAGCTTCCCAAGCTGAACGTCGCGGGTTCGATTCCCGTCCCTCGCTTATACGTTTTATGTATGCTCACATAAAAAAAATTTTATATCCGTTCATCGGGATTGTTTTGCTTTTGACTTCTGGTTGTAAAACGACTCCCGAAATCATTCCGCCTGTTGTAAAGCCTGCGGGCGGTCATGAGAAAGGGGTCTATCATAAGGTCCTTCCCGGAGAAACAATCTGGAGGATCGCAAAAACTTACAATGTCACCATTGACGATATCATCAAAAGCAATAATATTCCTAATGTTGCACAGATTGAAAAAGGCCAGCTGATCTTGATCCCGGGAGCTGAACGTGTCAAATCCATTGCGTTGTCTCCGATGAAAAAAGACACCGATTTTATCTGGCCGGTGAAGGGAAAGATCCTTTCGTATTTTGGCGATCATAAAGGTTCCATATCCAAGAAGGGTATAGATATTCAATCTTCGGAAGGCGATACGGTGTGCGCTTCCCGATCAGGGACAGTGGTTTTTGCCGATTATTTAAGCGGTTACGCCTACACCGTGATTTTGGATCATACGGACGGTTATTTTTCCGTCTATTCAAACAATTTGAAATTATTGGTGAACCTGAACGATTCTGTCGAGCAGGGAAAACCGGTCGCTCAAGTTGGAAAGAGCGGAGATCTGGCGTTTCTGCATTTTCAGATCAGAAAAGACGCGGTGGCCGATAATCCTTTGTTCTTTTTGCCATCATATGAGACCATCAGAAAATAATTTTTTTGGAAGAAAAGCTGTCATCAATCTTCTAAAGCGCCGGGTGATTGATTTAAAAGAAGGTTATCGCCAGAATGTCGCTTTGCTGGGGAGCCGTTTTATTGGGAAGACGTCGCTTTTGCAAAAATTTGTGGTTGAACTGGAAGAAGAATCGGTCGTGGTGATTTTCCTTGATCTGGAAAACAATGATTTCGATTATTTGTTTGCGCGGTTCGTCGGCAGCATCTTGTATAGTTTTTCCAAATTGCAAGGTCTGCCTCTTTTCGAAGACATCACAATTTTGATGGAGAATACCCGTAAGTTTATCCCAGCGACGATCGAAGCCATCAAATCGATCCAGCGCAGCATGCAGGATAATCAATTTGAAGAATCTTTCCGGAAACTGGTTTCATTGCCGGAGATCTTTACGGCGGAATCGGGACGATTTTGCGTGATCGTTCTTGATGAATTCCAGAATTTGGAAGAACTTGGGATCGAAAATGTTTTTCAGGAACTTGGCAAAAAGATCATGACCCAGAAAAGGTGTATCTATCTCGTGGCGAGTTCGTTTCCCTGTCTGGCGAAGAAAATTTTATCCGAAAAGCTGTCGTTGTTATTTGGCAATTTTGAGATTCTGGAGATCGATCCTTTTAGCGTTGAGTCGAGCCGGGAGTTTATTGACGCGAAACTGAAAAACCTGAAGATCAGCGATCAGTTGCGTAATTTTCTTGTCGATTTCACCGGCAGTTATCCGCTTTATCTGAATGTGATCCTGCAGGAATTGGTTAATCTGGTCGCGGTTCATAAACAATCGGAAATTTTTATTCCGCTGATGATCCAGGCGATCGAGAATGTCATCTTTAATCCTTGGGGGATCCTTAGCCGGCATTTTGAAATCAGTTTATCTCAATTCATTTCCTGGAAAAATAATCGTTCGATCCCCGCGTTATTAATTGCCCTGGCGGACGGACGATATAAGTTGAAAGATTTGACTCAGGATTTGAAATTGAATTCTAAAGTCTTGAACCAAAAATTAAACCGGCTGATCGAGGCTGGGATCATTGTCCGCAACGGGAATAATTTTTATTTTGAAGATAAACTTTTGAGATACTGGGTCAAATATATTTTCCAGCGTCGGTTAAGATCGATCGACATTGATTTGGATCGACAAAAAGATGAGTTCCATAAAGAGATTCATCGCTTTATCCTCAATTTTCAGATGACATCGCAGAAAGATTTGTCTTCGAGAATTATGGAATTGCTGCATTGTTTCGACAATGAAGCCATCAGCATCAACGGCCGGAAGTATAAGCTGCCGATTTTTCATGAGATCATCCCGGTCCATGTTCAGGATGATCCGAATATCAGTTTTGATGTGATTAAGGCCAGTTCTCAGGAAGAGATGTGGTTTATTGTTTTAAAAGACGATAATTTATGTGAAAATGACGTCAACGCTTTTTTGACGGAATCCAAAAAGTTTGATCAAAGGCCGTCGAGAAAGATCATCATTTCTTTAAGAGAACTGGATGAAAACACCAAGATCCGGGCGTTGCAGGAACGGATGTGGGTTTGGAACGAGAAGGAAATCAATACCTTGTTAAGTTTTTACGACAAACCTTTTATTGTGAAATGAAAATAGGAATCGTCGCGGATACACATTCCAAAGATTTGCCCGCCGCAATGATGAACGCTTTTAAATCGGTTGATTTCATTATCCATGCGGGGGATTTCTGTTCATCGGAAGATTTACAGAAGTTTCAAAAGATCAAAACGGTCCAGGGCGTTTATGGTAATATGGATGACGCACAGATACGGCAGATTTTTCCCAGGAAACAAATTTTGAAATTAGACAACTGTACCATCGGACTCTTTCATGGGGAAGGCCCGCCGCGGACCGTTTTAGAAAAAGTTAAGAAAGAGTTTTCCAAGGATGACGTGGATTGTATTGTCTTCGGACATTCCCATATTCCTGTCAACGAAACGATTGACGGGGTTTTGTATTTTAATCCGGGAAGCCCGAATGATTTGATTTCAGCGCCGTCTTGTTCATACGGCATATTAGAGATCAATCAAGAAAAGATCAGAGGGACGATTGTTAAGGTGGCATCATGACAACCGATAAATTGTGGGCGCCGTGGCGCGTGAAATATATTCTTCAACTTCAAGACCGCAAGAAAAGGCAATGCATCTTTTGCCGGATGATTCAGGAGAAGAAGGATAAAAAGAATTTTGTTTTTGCTCGCAGCCAATATTCTTTTTCTGTTCTGAACATTTATCCATATAATAACGGGCACATATTGATCGTCCCGAACCGCCATGTGAACGATTTGGATAAACTGAAAAGAGACGAGCGGGAAGATCTGATGGATCTGTTGTGTTCAACCAAGGCATTGGTCAATAAAGTTTTGAAACCGGGTGGTTATAATATTGGGATCAATTTAGGCAAGGTCGCCGGGGCCGGATTTCCGGGGCATTTACATATTCATTTGGTTCCGCGCTGGAGAGGCGATGTCAATTTTATGCCGGTGACGGGTAATGTCAAAATCATTTCCCAATCTCTGCAATTGCTGTTTGATCGTTTAACCCATGCGAACAAGACAAGAAATTGAAAATCTGGAACAACGGATCCTGGCCTGTTATGCGATGAAAAGCAGGGACTCCTCCGGCAGGGCGTATCGCGAGACCGTTCATCCAACAAGGACATGTTATCAGCGGGATCGGGACCGCATTGTTCATTCGGAGGCTTTTCGAAAGTTAGAGTATAAGACTCAGGTTTTTGTCGTCTTTGAAGGGGATTATTACCGAACCCGGTTGACGCATACCATCGAAGTCGCCCAGATCGCCAGGACGATCGGGCGGAATTTGCTTTTGAATGAAGATTTAATCGAGGCGATTGCCTTGGCCCATGACCTCGGGCATCCTCCCTTCGGTCACGCCGGGGAGGAGGCGCTGAACAAGATTATGGTTGAATCGGGTTTTAAAGGGTTTAATCATAATAAGCGTAGTTTTGAAATCGTTACGAAATTTGAAAAACGATACCCGCATTTTGACGGGCTTAATCTTTCTAAAGAAGTTTTAGTCGGGATTTTAAAACATCAGACTCCTTTTGATATTCCGGAGAAAGAAAATCAGCTTTTTCAAGAAGGGCCGACTCTGGAAGCCCAAGTCGTCGATATCGCCGATTCGTTGGCGTATCTTAACCATGATATCGATGACGGCTTGACCTCCGGATGCATCACGGAGGATGATTTGATCGAAAGTGAATTATGGTCCAGGGTGTTTAAGAAAATATCTGCTACGCTAAATCATAAAAATCGTGATATGATTAAGTACCAGATCGTGAAAGAACTGATCGATATGCAGGTCCATGACCTGTTGGCGGAATCTGATCGGCGGTTGAAGGCATCCGGTTTTAGAAGCGCAGAGGCGGTCAAGAAGTCTCGGAAAAAAATCATCGGGTTCAGCCCCGTGATGGAGAAAGAGCGAAATCGTTTGCAGGGCCTGCTCAATAAAAAGCTCTATCATCATTTCCGTGTCGAACGGATGACTTCCAAGGCAAAACGGATTATTGATGATCTTTTTCGTGTCTATAAAGACAAACCGACGCAATTGCCGTATTCGATTTACCAAAGAGATAGGAAGTACACTAAAAAAACGGAATATGAAATCATCTGCAATTACATTGCAGGGATGACGGATCGATTTGCTTTAGATGAACACAAAAAATTATTTAACCCTTACGAAAAAGTATAGGATGGTCTTGTCGGCCGTCCACATGGTTTATCGGTTGGTCAATTCAACCTTTAACGTCAAAGAGATGTCTCTGCGCCTGACGAGATTATTATGCCAGTTTATCCGCGCGAGCTCGGCCAGCGTCTACATCCTTGATCCGAAGAAAAAGAGAATCGTCCTGATCGCTATTTTCAACAATGAGATCAATGTGATGATCGACAAGAAGAAGGATCTCAGTAAAGTCCCGAAAGAAGAACAGGCATTGACCCAGGGGTCGTCGATTCTTAAGAAACGGTTCATCGGCCTGCCTTTAGTCGCAGACGATAACGTTGGTGCGATTGTGGTCCGCCGGAAAAAACATGAAGAACCTTTCAGTGATTTTGACCGCGAGATGTTGTCGGTCTTTGCCGAACAGGCGGTCACGGCGATTAAAAACCTTCAGCTCTACGAGGAACAGCAGAAGATCATTTTGGGAAGCATTAAATTTATCGATAAATTATTGGTGAAAAGGGGGCCTTTGGGCTCGAATCATACTCCGGTTTATTTTAAGATTGCGAAAAGTTTGGGCGAAAAAATGACGATGAGGCAAGAGGGCATTGAATGTTTGTATTACGCCAGTGTTTTACACGATGCCGGCGCTTTGGATGTGCCCTTCGATATATTGTCGAAGACCAGCCAATTGACCCCGGAAGAATTCAAGATTATCCATGATCAACCGGCGAAAAGCGTTGAACTCATTAAACCCGTGGAATTTTTAAAGCCGGTTTTGCCGATTATTCTTTATCATCATGAAAAATACGACGGCACGGGATATCCTTCGGGTTTGAAAAAAGAAGAAATTCCGATCGGCGCTCGGGTGATGGCGGTGGTCGACGCTTTTGAGGCCATGATCGTGGGAAGGCCTTATCGAAGAATTTTGACCATTGATGAGGCGCTGAGTGAGTTAAAACAAAACAGCGGAACACAGTTCGATCCTAAAGTGGTTGACGCATTTTGTGAACTGGCCAGACAGAAAAAAATCCGAAAATATTTGAGCATGATAAAAAAATAAATTTATAATAAAAGCAATGAATATTAACTTTAAACCTTCACAACTAGAGCTTTTTCCCGGGACAACCGGCGATTCAGCGGATGCCGGAAGACCAAGATATTTATTCGCCCATTTAACCCTTTCTTTTGAAAATATCGTTGTCACCGCAATTATTATCCTGATAACACTGGTTGTTGCTTTTTCTTTGGGGGTCGAGAAAGGAAAAAAGATCCGCCCCATCGCGATCTCCAGAAAGAGCGCTGTTGAAACGACTAAAAACAATAACCAAGTTAAGAATATATTGATCGCAAATCAAACCAATACGGCGGTTCCTGTTGAGACCCTTGCCATAAAACAGAACCAAAGTCCTTCGTTAAAATCAGTCAATGATTCCGTCCCAACCATTGCAGACAGCAATATGTCGTCTGCCAAGAGCAGATTGTTTAATCCGTTCAACCTGGCGGGTTTCGGCGGGGGAAAATCCGGGACACAAGAGATCACCGGACAATCTAGAATCAATGTCGTCAGTAATCAACAGGATGACGTTCGTCTCTCTTCAGCTGTTCAACCAGTGAAGACAGAGCCAGTTGTGAATAAGACGACCATCAGTTCTCCGTTGAGCAATGAAGCGGAGAAAATTTATACCATTCAAGTGGCATCATTCAAGGATCAACAGTATGCACAAAAGGAGGCAACAGCTTTAATTAAAAAAGGTTTTGAAACGTCGATTATGACTAAAGGCGATTATTTCATTGTCTGTGTTGGAAAATTCAACACGAAAGACGATGTTGATAAAGCATTAGGAAAGCTCAAACAAAAATACAATGATTGTTTAATAAGGAGATTATAAATGTCTATTCATCCGTCATTGAAAGTCGGCATTGCCGGAAGTCAACAACGATCAGTTTTATCCAGAATTGAACGTATTAAAGATTTGATGAAGAAAGGTCTTTGGACTGAAGATCAAATGGGCATCGGTTTGCCGAAGACGAAAATCGTCAAGATCAAAGCCAAGAAAACCAAGACCAAGGAAGAAGGCGCAACAGCCGCTGCCGCCGGAGCCGCAGCCCCTGCTGCCGGAGCCAAGGCGGATGCCGGGAAAAAACCGGAAGCGGCCAAAAAACCCGAAGCCGGAAAAGAAAAGAAGTAATATCCCGGCCAGGTTTTTTACCGAGCCATTTAGGTTTTCCTGATCAATGTCAAATTTCCCGGATTTTTATCGACGGTGTAGGGAGATTTGACATTGTTTTTATTGGAAAGAGTTTAATTTTTTCGATGAATCGCGGATGATTTCTCTCCATTTGTTTTATGACAAGGTTTCCTGAAAATATGTTTTCAATGATAAAAAAAGGATTAGGATTGATTTTTCTTTTCAGTCTATGCTGCTTTGTTCAATCCGCATCAGCCGCAACACAACAATTCCCGTTTCTGGCCGAAGTTTCCGCCAACGAGGTGAATATTCGTGCCGGAGAAAACAAGAATTTTGAAAGTCTTGGCCGGATTAAGAAGGGAGCCAAGGTTGTTGTAGTCGGGAAAAGTTATAACTGGTACAAAATCGAACTTCCCTCGGAAGCAAAAAGTTATATTAATCAGGATTATATTCAGATGTTGGATAACAGCACGGGGGTTGTCACCGGAGAGAAAGTCAATGTGCGCGCGGGAGCGGGCATGAATTTCAGCGTGATCGGCAAGCTTATCCGAGGGACTCAGGTGAGAATTGTCAGTAAAGAATCCCAATGGTATCGCATCGTTCCTCTTCAAGGCATGTATGGGTGGATTGCTGATCAGTTCATCGTCTTTAATTCCCCCGATGTTTCAGGCTATCAAATGGCTAAGGCGGTCATTGTTCCGATTGCGGTTAAATCAGTATCTCCTGAAAATCATCCTGTCGATGCGAATGTTTCTACTGTCATCGCAGAGAAAATACAAAATCCGCACGAAGAAAATAGGACGGGTCAAGACACTCCGAAAGCGCAACACACTTCCTCGCAAGAGATTTACGTTTCTGGCCGGGTGGAGATCTTGGAAGGAGACCAAGAGATGGCGGGCATTAATTATAAACTTGTGACCGATGATCAATCCGTTTATTACCTGCGCGGTCCGCAGAAAATATTTAATGAATTCCTCCATAATCAGGTCGAAGTTCAGGGTCTTCGCCAGGATCTTCCATGGACGAAGCATACGGTCGTTGAGGTTTTTCGCATTAATTTGGTTTTATGAGGGGATATGGATTTCTTGCAAATACTGCAGATTATTTTGATTTTGTTTCCATCGATTATTCTTCATGAATGTGCGCATGGCTGGATGGCTTTTCTACTCGGAGATTCGACCGCCAAGCAAGCCGGACGATTGACCTTAAATCCGTTCAAACATATTGATCCGGTCGGAACGGTGATTCTGCCGTTGTTGCTTTATTTTTCGAAAGCGGGTATTTTGTTCGGATGGGCCAAACCGGTACCGGTCAATTTTATGAATTTAAGATCACCGCGCAGAGATATGATGCTGGTGGCCGGGATTGGGCCGCTGGTGAACTTTGTTCTTGCATTTTTGTTCAGCCTAGTCTTTAAGATCAATCAAAATTTTGAATTGAATGAGCTGCTTAAATTCGCCGTCAGCCTCAATCTTTTACTGGCGATCTTTAATCTGATTCCGATTCCTCCTCTGGACGGTTCACGGCTGGTGATGGGGATTTTACCCAAACCGCTGGCGGATTGGTATGGCAGCCTGGAGAGCTATGGCATTTTTATTGTGATGGCGTTGATGTATTTCGGTTTATTGAACGAGCTAATCTATCCCTGGGTTGTCAGATGCGCTTATTGGTTGGGCGTGAGGTGAAGGAACTTATGGCCGTTTTTTTAGTCAAAATGAAATTGAAAAAAATTTTTTATGATATTGTGGTCGGTAGCAATATCGTGCATGAAATCGGATTGCGTTTAAAAAAATTAAACATCGGACAAGATGCCGTGATCATCACGAATCCTGCCATTCAAAAATGGTATGGTCCCTCCGTCAGCGCAGGATTGAAACGGGCGAATATTTCGACGAAAATTTTTAATGTTCCCGATGGTGAAGAAAGCAAATCCGCGGACATGGCCTTTCGATGTCTGAATCAAATCGCTGCCTATGATGTAAAAAAGAAAATCTTTATCATCGCGATGGGAGGCGGGGTGGTGGGAGATTTGGCCGGATTCGTCGCGAGTTGTTATAAAAGAGGGGTTCCGTATATTCAATTACCGACAAGTTTTTTGGCCCAGATTGACTCTGCCATCGGTGGCAAGGTGGGAATCGATCTTGCGATGGGAAAAAATCTGGCGGGTGCGTTTTATCAACCCAGATTAGTGTTCAGCGATGTTGCTTTGCTCAAGACGCTGGATGAACGCCAGATCCGCAATGGCTTGGCCGAGGCGATCAAATATGGCGTTATTGATGACAAAAATCTTTTTGAGTATCTGGAGAAAAATTATAAAGCGCTTTTAATGAAAGACCTTAAATGTCTGCAGACGATCGTTGCCCGATGCAGCCAGATTAAAGCGAACGTTGTGATGAAAGATGAACGGGAAATAAAAGGAATCCGGACTATTCTGAATTTCGGTCATACCGTTGGGCATGCCATTGAAGCGGCCAGTCAGTATCGGCGATATCAGCATGGCGAAGCGATTGCTTTGGGGATGAGGATTGCCGCTGACTTGTCTCAAAGGATGGGGCTGTTATCGGAAAAGAAAAGAATGCGTTTGGAACAGCTGATCACTGCGGTCGGTCTGCCCGTTGATTTAAAGGGAGTTAAACTTTCCCGTATCCTGCAGTTGATGCAGCACGATAAAAAATTTGTGGCCGGGAAAAATCGTTTCGTGTTGGCTTATGATATCGGGGGGGTCAAAGTGGTCGAGGGGATTCCTCTTTTGTTGATTCAACAAGCTATTCGTGCGCGGACGAAATAAGTGGTGGGTTGCGCTGGATCGAAATAATGGTTTCAACAATCTTTTCTATTTGATATTGCTCGTCCTCATCGTGATGATCTTGTCGCCATCCTGGATCTGCACTTGGTTGGCAGAAACATTTAAAATTTTTTTCCCCTGAATCTCGGCCCCTGCTTCATAAATATCGTCATTGAACAACGCGAATTGTTTGTTATCCATCGTAACAATCCCTTGTAAATGTAACCCGGTTTCGTTCTTTTTTTCCTTGCCCGCGGCTGTTTTAGGCGCAGCGGCAGTTGTGTTTGCTCTAGGAAAAGGGAAAGATAATTGAAATTTTTTATCACTGATCGGTTTAGATCTCGGGGTGATCGACTTAAATGATTTACTTAAGAAGGTCATGATTTTAGGATATTGCGGCAGATAGAAAACGATCGTGCCCAATAAACTAATGAAAAAAATAAAGATTAATAGAAGATTAGGCGATTGGTGCAGGAGGGATGCCTCATTTTTTTGCCGGGCATTTTTATCCGATTGATTGCCTGGTGCTGCATTTTGTTTTTTATTGAGTTCTTCCTGTTCAATACTGGCTAATGTTTTTTTGGTCGTCGGCTGATTTTTTGAGGCTTCCTCCTCGTTTGAGGATGATTCCGCTTTGTTTAGACTATCTTGTGTTTTTTTCAAGGCGTCGTTTATGATGCTCATGGTATTTATCTAACCTCCCTTGCACATTTATTCACGATTTTATCATCGATTAAAAAAGTTTCGGCTACGAACCCGGCCAAAAGGGCCCGGTCACAGATCAGATTGATGAGGCGGGGCGTTCCTTGAGAATGAGTGTAGACGGCATCTATGGCGTCTGGAGTGAAATTCAGCTGGAGCGTTGCATCGGCGACCTTCAGCCGGTGATAGATGTATTCCCTGATTTCCGCTTGATCGAGCGGCATCATGTGATAGCGGACGGAAATCCTTTGGTTGAGTTGACGCAGGGTGGGCAACTTCAGTTTGTCAAAAAGTTCCGGCTGGCCGACCAGAATGATCTGTAATAATTTTTCTTTCTCAGTTTCCAGATTGGATAAAAGCCTGATCTGTTCGAGCTGGGAGACTTTTAAATTTTGGGATTCATCTACAATAATAACGACGTTGTTTCCGAAGCTGCTTTGTTCCAATAGAAAATCATTCAATATGTTAATCAGCGCCAGTTTATTGGTGCTTTTGGTCGTAATCCCAAGATCTTTCAGGACAATCTGGATCAATTGGGTTTCGGAAAAATTAGGGTTCAGGATTAATGCGGTTTTGACGTTTTCATCGAGCCGGTTTAAAAGATTCCGGCAGAGGGTGGTTTTTCCCGTCCCGATTTCACCGGTTAAAACCATAATCCCTTTTCTTTCTTTGATCCCATAAATGAGGTGATTAAATGCTTCGTTGTGACGAGTGCTGGAGAAGAAAAATTCTGGATCGGCCGTGATGTTAAAAGGATTTTCTCTTAAATGATAAAAATTTTTATACATTGGTTAAATTATATCATGTAAATTATTGATGGTAAAGAGGTAGGGAATTTAAAAAAAATGTCCATAAAAAATAGAATATGCTATAATCACACTTAATTCATCTTAATCCTTTATAAAAATAACTATGTTTTTTGAAGAACATCCCGCAGGAGAGAGAAGACAATTTCAGAGACTGCCTTTTAAGGAGGCGGTCCAATATAATTTTCGGGAAACAAGTAATACGGGAGGATGTTTAGCCTGTGACATTGGTGAAGGGGGAATTCGACTGACTGTTCCCGATTTCATTCCTTTAGATACAGAGTTAGGAATCAATCTTCTAATCCCAAACCCGTCTAAAGTCGTGGGTATTTCTGGTCGGGTGGTATGGGTTCAACGAATTCCGTCTTTAGATCGATATCAAATTGGGCTGACCTTCGCTGATAATGATTCTGAAATGCAGGCCAAAAAGATCATTGCCCAGTATGTCAAGACTCAAACTGGCCATGATCAAGAAGATTTAAATCCAGCATAATTTAAAGTTATTCTTGTTGATTCTATTTTTATGATTGATTTTTAAAAATAGTTTGAGCAGAATCGTCAGATCAAACAGGCTTAATAAAGGTAGTCGTTTCTGAAAGGAGTCATAGGTATTATGGCAGAGCAAACAGCAATAGTAGAACCAGTAAAAAATTGTTCCGGATGCGGAAAACCCATGAAAAGGGCAAAACGCTATTATCGTAACGGAAAATATTATTGCAATAAGAATTGTTTTAACAATAAAGATCAATCAAAAGCGAAACAAAAAGAGGGGTAAAATATGACTGTTTTTGTCCAAGAGAGGCGAAGACATCCGCGTTTAATCAATAATGTTCCTCTTAAGTTATCGAGCGAGAATGCCGACGTCGTTACCGAGACAAAAAATTTAAGCTGCAACGGCGCTTATTGCCGCATTAATAAATATTTGGAGCCAATGACCAAGCTGAAAATTCAGCTGCTTTTGCCCTTTAAAAGTAAAGCCAAGGTCACGACGAAAAAAGTATCTTGTCAGGGGGTGATCGTCCGGTCGGAATCAATCCCTGGTGCTCAATATTTTGACATCGCGATTTACTTCAACGACATTCAACAAAAAGATTTAAATTGTTTAAACGATTATATCAACACTCTTTTAGACTCGGGCACTGTTAGCCAAGGGTAAAGAGATCAGTTGATCGGTTAAGGAGGCGGTTGTATATGGAAAGTGGCATCAGTTTTTCGGTGAGTCCATTGCAGGCTTTATTAGCTGTCGCTTTTCAGATATGGTTAGTCGTGTTCCCGATTGTTATTATTCGTAAGCTCAATTATCTAACCAATCTATTTCAGTCACAATTCGATACTGATAAAGAGACTTCTCAATAGAAGATTTTTTCATGAATCCCTTGAAGTTCGAGGTGATCTGAATCAAAGGTAATGAATTTTTCAGAGCAATCATCAACGCATAAAACGATCAAGGTACTGTACGAAGACGAGCATTTTATTGTTTTTGATAAATCCCCGGGATTATTAGTCGTGCCTTCCCCCAAGAACGAAAAGAACACATTACAGACGATTGTTAATCAACAGATTTCGTCTAGCGATCCATCGGCCAGATTGTTTCCTTGTCATCGTCTTGACCGGGACACTTCGGGTGTTATCCTGTTTGCCCGAGGGAAAGAGAACCAGGATCTAATGATGGAAGAGTTCAAACACCGCCGCGTCCACAAAACCTATATCGCTTTCGTGCAAGGGAAGCTTAGAAATCCGGCAGGGGAGATCAAAAGCATGATCCGTGATTTTGAACAGGTAAAATATCAGAAGCACTCTTCTTCTAAATTAGCCATCACCAGATATAAAGTGTTGACGGTCAGAAGGCAGTATAGTGTGGTGGAGGTGAATCCGATCACCGGCCGGACCAATCAGATCCGGATCCATTTCAGCCAGATTGGCCATCCTCTGTTAGGCGAACGAAAGTATGCCTTTGGCAAGGATTCTCCTCTCAAATTCCGCAGGACCGCTTTACATGCGTTAAGTTTAAAATGGCGTCATCCGATTTATAAAAAAGAAATTCAAATTCAATCACCATTACCGGAGGATATGGAACGGTTCCGTTCCCAAAATTAATCATGGAAAAAGAATATACCATACGCGAATTAACAAAGTTGTGTCATGAAACAGCCCAAGAAAAAGGTTTTTGGGACGAAAAACGAAACATCGGCGAGGCTTTGATGTTGATTGTGACCGAGTTAGCCGAGGCGATGGAGGCTCACCGGATCCAGGATCAGGCCAATTTTAAGGAAGAACTGGCCGACACCTTTATCCGTTTGTTCGATTTGTGCGGCGGTCTTGAGATCGATATCCAGGAAGAGATCGATAAGAAAGCGCAGCGCAACAAACAAAGACCTTATAAACACGGAAAGATATGCTGAATTACAAAACAGAGAAGTTGGGTGAGGAGTGTTTAACTAAAATTTTTATTTTACTCTTCATTTTCATTATCTCGGTGGGTTGCACACGCTTGCAGATGACCAAATACATCCAGGACAGAAATCCCTATAAACAGGAATTCTATGCGTCTTTCGATAAGGTTTTGGAGGCGACGAAAGCGACTCTGGCGCATTTGGGCTGGTCAATCGCCCAAACGACTGACCCTGCTGTTTATGAACAGAGCCGGAATCATTCCGATGGCCAAGAGATATTAATCCTGACGGAAACTAAACAATCTTCACGGATTCTTTATTCGCGTTATTATCAATTGAACGTTTTTTTACATGCCCTGAAGAATGCCACGGAAGTCGAGATCCGTTATTCGGTTGTCACCTCTTTTCCTCTTAAAGAATTCCATGGTTACCGCAACAATGCGCTAGCCCGGGAAATCTTTAAAGAAATTTCTAGTCAATTAGAAAAATAACTGCTCGTCTGGAAAAATTTCGCTTTGCGAAACCAATCGCGCAAGATTTGGTAGTGTTTATGATTGATCATTCCCAAAAACACAACCCGTCAATTCATGGAAGAGGTTCGAGCGATAATCCGCCAAACCGTTTTGAACGTATTCATGTGGAACCCGATGATGAATATAAGGAAGATTCAGATTTTGAAGCGGTTAATCCAAAGACCGAGTTCTTAAGAGAAAGAACGCGGTCGATTATTTCTTATAACGACAGCCCGGACGTTGGGCTGTCAGCAACGATCAATCCGTATCGCGGATGCGAACACGGATGTGTCTATTGTTACGCGCGCCCCACCCATGAGTATCTGGGATTTTCTTCAGGGCTGGATTTTGAAACCAGAATCATGGTCAAAGAAAACGCCCCGCGAGGAGCTATCATCGAAACGCTGGACCCCGCAGGTGCTGGGCCTAAGCGGCGTGACGGATTGTTATCAGCCCGTGGAGAGAAAATGGAAATTAACCCAACAATGTTTGGAGGTGTTGGAAGAATTTTTAAATCCGGTTGTGATCATCACTAAAAATTATCTGGTCACCAGAGACATTGATATCTTACAAAGAATGGCGGAGCATAAAGCTTGTGCGGTTTTTATCTCGGTTACAACACTTGATCCTAATTTAAGTCGGGTCATGGAACCGCGTGCGGTTCAGCCGTTGCGTCGGCTGGAGGCGATCCGCGTGCTGTCACAAAACGGGATTCCGGTGGGCGTCAATGTGGCCCCGGTCATTCCAGGATTGACCGAACACGAGTTGCCGGCGATCGTGCAGGCGGCGGTCAACGCCGGGGCTCAATTTGCGGGCTATGTTCCGTTGCGTTTGCCTTATGCGGTTGCAAGGCTTTTTCAGGAATGGTTGAGTCAGCATTTCCCGGATCGAAAAGAGAAGATTCTGAACCGCATCCGTTCCATGCGTTGCGGACAATTGAATGATCCAAATTTTAATTCCAGAATGGCAGGAGAAGGGATCTTTGCCGACCAGATCGCGGCGCTTTTTGTTCTGGCTTGCCGGAAAGCAGGCATTAAGCAGGATGGACCGTATTTATCTCTGGAGTCATTTCGTCGGGTTCTAGGTACGATACAAATGGAATTATTTCAAAATGAATAAATTCATTCTTCAAAGTAAATTCAAGCCCATTGCTGAACAGACAAAGGCCGTTGAACAATTGGCCGATCAAATCATCAACGGGACCAAATCTCAAACCCTGTTGGGGGTGACCGGCAGCGGTAAAACCTTCACGCTGGCGAATGTAATCTCAAAGATCAACCGACCGACGCTGGTCATTTCGCATAATAAAACTTTGGCGGCTCAGCTTTATAGCGAGTTTAAAGAATTTTTCCCGCATAACGCGGTCGAGTATTTTGTCAGCTATTACGATTATTACCAGCCGGAGGCGTATGTGCCGCAAACCGATGTTTATATTGAGAAAGACGCCTCGATTAATGACCGTTTGGATCGATTGCGGTTGTCTTCGACCACGTCTTTAATGTCGCGGCGTGATGTTTTAATCGTGGCCAGTGTGTCCTGCATTTACAACCTGGGTTCGCCGGATGATTACAAAGAATTTCTTTTGTATCTCACGAAAGGCCTGATCATCGACCGTGATCAAGTCTTGGAGAGTTTAGTGAGTATTCAATACGAACGCAACGATTATGAATTTACCCGAGGGAAATTGCGGGTCCGCGGTGATGTGGTGGAAATTTTTCCGGCGTATAAGCAGGAGGCGATCCGGGTTCAATTTAACGGTGATGAAATTGAAAAGATTGCGCAGATCGAACCTGTCACCGGTAAGGAGATGTTTGAATTGGAAAAGGTGGCGATCTATCCGGCCAAGCATTTTATTGTTTCGCCACCCCGCTTGGAGGCCGCCTTAAACGAAATTGAAAAAGAGTTGGTGGAGCGGGTGAAAGAATTGAACGGTCAGGGAAAGCTACTCGAGGCACAAAGACTGAATTCCCGTACCCGTTACGATATGGAGATGCTCAAAGAAATGGGGTTTTGTCACGGGATCGAAAATTATTCCAGGGTTTTGTCCGGACGCCCGCCGGGTTGCCGGCCGTTTTGTCTGCTGGATTATTTTCCTAAGGATTTTTTGACTTTAATTGATGAGTCGCATGTCACGGTTCCGCAACTGGGCGGGATGTATGAGGGGGACCGGGCGCGTAAGGAGATGCTGGTGCAGTATGGGTTTCGATTACCATCCTGTCTGGATAATCGGCCACTTAAATTTGATGAATTTATGTCGCTGGTCGGGCAACGGATCTATGTGTCCGCCACCCCTGGCCCATTTGAAAAAAAAGAAAGCAAAGGTTTTGTCATCGAACAGATCATCCGTCCAACAGGAATTGTGGATCCTCCGATTGTGGTGCGCCCGACAAATGGACAAATCGAAGACCTGTTACAAGAAATTCAAAAGCGGGTCGACGTTAACGAACGCACATTGGTTTCGACTTTGACCAAAAAGATGTCGGAAGATCTGACGGCTTATCTGGAAGAACAAGGCATTAAAGTGAAATATCTTCATTCCGATATCGAAACGATTGACCGGGCACAAATCCTCAAAGAACTGCGTTTGAAAAAATTTGATTGTCTGGTCGGCGTGAACCTGTTGCGCGAGGGACTGGATTTGCCGGAAGTTTCGCTGGTCGCGATTTTAGACGCGGACAAGGAAGGTTTCTTGCGGTCGCAGACTTCTTTGATCCAAACGGCGGGGCGCGCGGCCCGGAATGTGAACGGGGTCGTGATCATGTACGCGGACAAAATGACCATGGCGATGAAGTCAACGATCTCGGAAAGCGAACGGCGCAGGAAAGTCCAACTGGCATTCAATGCGAAGTATGGGATTGTTCCCCGATCGATCGAAAAGGCGATTCATCAGGGGATCGAGGAATTGGCGGAAGCGAAAGAACTTGTCATGGAACTCGCCGGCCAGGATGAAGAAGAATACGCTTTATCGAATCTCGTGTCTGATCTCGAGCGGCAGATGGAACTGGCTGCCCGCAATCTCCAGTTTGAAAAAGCCGCGATGATGCGGGATAAAATCAAAGAATTAAAAGAAACCGGAATGATTTCTTCCAACAAGCGATCTTTGGGCAGAGGGGCTCGTTGAGGGATTCTATTTTCTTTTTTGAGTTTGAAAGATTACAATAGGTTCATTTTAAACGAACAAGGGCTGAACTTTTTGTTGGATCAACAAGGTGTTTTAATCTCAAGGATAAAAATGTTATTGGCAATTGATATCGGCAATACGACTATTTCGATCGGGATTATAAAATTGAGGCGGGTTGTCTCGATTGAGCAAATCCAAACGACTTCAAAGTCAGAGGTCTTGCGAAAGAACCTGCGGCAAAAATTATTTTCTTTGGTAAAACGGTATCCGTTTGAGCGGGCGATTATTTGCAGTGTTGTTCCCAAGGCGGTGCGGTTGGTGCGAACCATTTTGGTCAAGGAACTGAAGCTCCCGACTCGACAGATAGGGCTTGACTTGTGTGTGCCGATCAAAAATTTATATCGTAATCCCAGGCAAGTGGGCCAGGACCGGCTCGTTTGTGCTTACGCGGCGAGAGAATTCTACGGTTCTCCGTTGATTGTCATTGATTTCGGGACGGCAATAACTTTTGATGTGGTTTCCAAAAAAGGGGAATATTCAGGTGGCATTATTGTTCCGGGCATTCGCTTGACCGCCGAGGCGTTATTCAATAAAACCGCGCTGCTCCCGAAGGTTACCATCAAAATCCCTCGGGAATTGATTGGACGCGACACAAAGAATAGTATTTTAAGCGGGATATTTTTCGGATACGGCGCTTTGTGCAACGGCTTGATTGATTTAATCGCCCGGCAAATGAAGACGCACCCTCGGGTGATTCTAACGGGAGGATATGGTCATTTAATGAGAAAATTTATCTCTAGGCCGATTACCCGTTTGGATAATGAACTGATTTTTCGAGGAATTGAGTTGATCGACCGAAATGATCGGTTTTGATTTTTTGATTTAGAGAAATTTGCTTATACCCGCAGATTAAATTTTCAGATCTCGTCTCATAAATTCAATAAAAGAATACATTTTTTGTCATTTAGCGCTCATCTGTAATGAGTGCTAATCAATTTTAGGACGGGTCATAAAAAAAATCCTTGACAAAAATTTTAGAGAAATATATATTGGCACTCTATAATAGACAGTGCTAAATCAGGTTTCTAAAACAAATCAAAATTTAATAACCAAATCATTTTAAAAGGAGGTGTCGCAGTGGAAATTAAACCATTAGCAGACCGTATTGTTGTAAAGCCATTGGAAGCGGAAGAAAAATCCAAAGGGGGAATTGTCCTTCCGGAAACCGCCAAAGAAAAACCGCAAGAAGGAAAAGTCGTCGCCGTGGGAAAGGGAAAAGTGCTCAATAACGGACAAGTGCATCCCTTGGAATTAAAAGTCGGGGACAGAATTCTTTATGGTAAATACAGTGGTAACGAAATCAACACCAAAGACGGAGATGAACTCCTGATTATGCGCGAAGATGATGTCTTGGCGGTCATAAAATCTTAGGTTTTATATTTTTTCGTCGATTCGAACGTGGTGGAATTAATCAATTTTTTAATGATGAGTATGTCCAAGGAGGAAAATGAAAAATGGCAAAACAATTACTTTTTAATGAAGAGGCAAGACGCGCTGTTCTTAAAGGGGTTGAACAGCTTGCCCGCGCGGTCAAAGTGACTTTGGGACCAAAGGGGAGAAATGTTGTTTTAGATAAAAAATTTGGCAGTCCGACGGTCACCAAAGACGGTGTCACCGTGGCTAAAGAAATTGATCTGGAAGATCCGTTTGAAAATATGGGCGCTCAGATGGTCAAAGAAGTGGCTGAAAAAACCTCTGATAATGCCGGTGATGGAACGACCACCGCGACTGTTTTGGCTGAAGCGATTTACCGCGAAGGATTAAGGAACGTGACCGCGGGTGCGAATCCGATGGCCTTAAAACGCGGAATTGAAAAAGCGGTTGATGTCGTTGTCACTGAATTGAAAGGTTTGTCCAAGAAGGTCGATAACAAAAATACCAAAGAAGTGGAACAGGTCGCAACGATTGCCGCTAATAACGACAAATTCATCGGTCAGAAGATCGCTGAAGCTATTGATAAAGTTGGAAAAGACGGCGTCATTACCGTTGAAGAATCGAAGACCATGGCCACCGAGTTAAAGATCGTTGAGGGGATGCAGTTTGATCAAGGGTATTTGTCTCCGTATTTCTGTACAGACACTGAAAAAATGGAATGTATTTTAGAGGAACCGTATCTTTTGATTTATGAAAAGAAAGTCTCCAACATCAAAGACATCCTTCCTTTATTGGAAAAAGTCGCCAAATCCGGCAAACCGATTTTAATCATCTGCGAAGAAGTCGAAGGGGAAGCCTTGGCGACACTGGTTGTGAACAACATCCGCAAGACGCTGGCCTGCGCTGCAGTTAAAGCCCCCGGATATGGTGATCGCAGAAAGGCGATGCTGGAAGATATCGCAGTCTTAACCGGCGGTAGAGCGATTACCGAAGATTTAGGTTTAAAATTGGAAAACCTCAACCTTTCCGATCTGGGTCGCGCCAAAAAGGTCAAGATCGATAAAGATAATACCACGATCGTTGAAGGCGCCGGCAAAACGGTTGATATCAAAGGCCGCATCAGCCAGATCCGAAATCAAATCGAGGCGACGGATTCTTCGTATGATAAAGAGAAATTGCAAGAACGGTTGGCCAAACTCTCCGGTGGTGTCGCAATCATCAATGTCGGAGCGGCCACAGAATCTGAAATGAAAGAAAAGAAAGCCCGCGTTGAAGATGCGTTACACGCGACACGTGCGGCGGTCGAAGAAGGGATTGTCCCTGGCGGCGGTGTGGCCCTTTTACGTGCTATTCCTACATTGGAGAATTTTAAAAAGGAACTGAAGGGCGATGAAAGAACCGGTGCCGAGATTATCCAGCGATCATTGGAAGAACCTGTCCGTCAATTGGCCAGCAACGCCGGTTTGGAAGGTTCTGTCATCGTTGAACATCTCAAGAACGAAAAAAGTAATAATATCGGTTATGATATTAACCAGGACCAATATGTCGATATGTTCAAATCCGGCGTTATTGATCCGGCTAAAGTCACCCGGACCGCTTTGCAGAACGCAGCCAGTATTGCTTCTTTGCTTCTGACCACCGAGGCGTTAGTCACGGATCTTCCTGAAAAGGATAAGCCTGCGATGCCACCGATGCCGGGTGGTGGAATGGGTGGAGGGATGTATTAATCCCCGCTTTTGTAATATAATCAAAACCAAAGAACCCTGTATGAAAACATACAGGGTTCTTTTTTGTTTTTGTTATTGACATTTGTGATGGGAATCCCTATATTAAAAGGCATATTTTGGAGATAAAATTGTGGATTTTATTTTTTAAAATCATAAGTTTATCTTATATATAGATTTACTATAAAAGAGGTTTCTTGATATGGCAGAGTGGATAGGTATAGGCCGTCGGGCGAGACGGTGTTATGGTTTTGATGAAGTCGCCTTGGTTCCGGGAATGGTCACGGTCAATCCCAACGAAGTTGATATCAGTTGTTCGATCAATGGTGTCAAAATCGGAGTTCCGATCTTTGCCGCGGCGATGGATGGGGTTGTTGATGTGAAATTTGCGGTTGCAATGGGGCAGATGGGCGGGATCGCCGTTTTAAATTTGGACGGGATCCAGACCAGATATGATAATCCCGCAGATGTTTTAATCAAAATAGCCAACGCCAGTGCGGAAGAAGCAACCAAACTTGTTCAGAGCGTTTATCTTAAGCCGGTCAAAGAGAAATTAATTGCTAAAAGAATTAAAGAGATCAAATCGAAAAAAGTCCCTGCCGTTGTCAGTTGTATTCCCCAAAACGCTAAAAGATTCGCTGAGATCGCGCAAGACGCGGGATGCGATATTTTCGTTGTCCAGTCGACTGTTGCTACTGTCCGGCACGTGGCCACGGAATACAAAGTTTTAGATATCTTAAAATTTTGCCAAGAGATCAAAATCCCCGTCATCATCGGAAATTGTGTAACCTATGAAGTTGCCTTGGAGTTGATGGAAGCGGGCGCATCAGGGTTATTGGTCGGGATCGGTCCGGGGGCTGCTTGTACGACGCGCGGAGTGTTGGGGATTGGTGTTCCCCAGATTACTTCTACAGTTGATACGGCCGCGGCCAGAGATTATTTTTATAAAAAGAAGGGAAAATATGTTCCGATCATAACTGACGGTGGGATGCGCATTGGCGGCGAGATTTGTAAAGCCTTTGCGGCCGGAGCCGATGTCGTCATGGTCGGGTCGGCGTTCGCTAAGGCGAAGGAAGCCCCGGGCAAAGGGTATCATTGGGGGATGGCGACCTCTCATGCTAACCTTCCGCGCGGAACAAGAATACGAGTGGGAACGACCGGGACGCTGAAAGAAATTTTGTTTGGACCCGCTCAGGTGGATGATGGATCGCAGAATTTGGTTGGCGCGCTAAGGACCTCAATGGGTTCGCTGGGCGCTTCCAACATCAAAGCGATGCACGATGTTGAAATCATTATGGCTCCCTCGATTCAGACAGAAGGAAAGATGTTTCAAGTCGGACAGCGGGTTGGAATGGGGAAATAAAATTTAGGATTGGAGATGATGAATCATGGGCCGGCGAGCAAAAAATCCGCGTAAAAAGATATTCAGAAAGATATTCAGAAAGAAACATCGACCGGAATCGAACGTCAATCTGCCTGTTCGGACCAAGGATGTGATTTTGGTATTGGATTTCGGTTCTCAATATACCCAGCTTATTGCCAGACGCATCCGAGAAAACAAAGTCTTCAGCAGGATCGTTCCTTATAACATTTCCATGCAGGAGATCATTGATATCAATCCGAAAGGATTGATCCTTTCTGGCGGGCCTATGAGCGTTTATGATAAAGGCGCGCCCTTGCCGCACAAAGATATTTTCAAGATCAATAAACCTATCCTGGGGATCTGTTACGGGATGCAAGCCATCACGCATATGATGGGTGGTTCGGTCGAAAAAAGCAAGGCCCGCGAGTTTGGTCGGGCGGAGTTGTTTATCGACAGCAACAAGGATTTATTTTTTAATCTGCCGACTAATCTGACCTGTTGGATGAGCCATGGTGACGGTATCAAAAAGATGCCGAATGGATTTATCAAGATCGCCCATACACTTAATGCGCCGGTCGCTGCGATCGCGAATCGTCATAAAAAGATATTCGGTGTGCAATTTCATCCCGAGGTTGTGCATACCCAGCGGGGAAGCCAGATTCTTTTAAATTTTCTTTTTCAACTCTGCGGATGTCTCCCGCGATGGACGATGGATAAATTTGTGAACTCCGGCATCAAACAAATCAAAGAAACGGTCGGCAACAAGAAAGTCGTCCTGGGATTAAGCGGTGGTGTGGATTCTTCGGTTGCGGCCATGTTGATTCACAAGGCGATCGGAAAAAATCTGCATTGCATTTTTGTGGATAACGGACTGCTGCGCAAGAATGAAGTGGTTAATGTCCAAAAGACATTTAAAGGCCACTTTAATATGAATTTGCATACGATCGATGCCCAATCCAAATTTCTACAACGGCTTAAGGGGATCAGCGATCCGGAACAAAAGCGCAAGATCATTGGAGATGAGTTTGTCAAAGTTTTTCAAGATGCGGCCCGTAAGATTAAAGGCGTTGATTTTCTGGGACAGGGAACGTTATATCCGGATGTCATCGAATCTATTTCTGCGCACGGAGGGCCGTCGGCCGTAATTAAAACGCATCATAATGTCGGCGGGTTGCCCAAAACAATGAAATTGAAACTGGTCGAACCGTTAAGGGATTTATTCAAAGACGAAGTCCGGACAATTGGAAAGTATTTAGGATTGGCCGAAAATATTTTGAAAAGACAGCCGTTCCCCGGGCCGGGATTGGCCATTCGGGTGATTGGCGAAGTCACTCAGGAACGACTCGAGATATTAAAAGAAGCAGATGAACGAGTGTTGGAAGAGATCAAAAAGGCAGGTTTTTATAATGATATTTGGCAGTCATTTGCTGTCTTGCTTCCCATCAAGACGGTGGGCGTAATGGGAGACCAACGAACGTATGAAAATGTCATTGCCATCCGATGCGTGACGAGTGTCGATGGCATGACAGCGGACTGGGTCAATCTTCCTCACGAGCTTTTAGGTAAAATTTCCAATCGAATTATCAATGAAGTTCCTGGTGTCAATCGTGTTGTTTATGATGTGAGTTCAAAACCTCCCGCAACGATTGAATGGGAATAAGTTGTTTTACCAATAGGGTGAATATTTCTTCTGCTATTTTTTCTTATCGTTTTTAATACTCTAAGGAAAAAATTTAATGACCGTGCGTTAATTTTTAACATCGCGATTATATTTTGGTTATAATTGTGGCGTTAAGATTGTTGACTTTAGTTTTTTTGAAAGGTCTTGCTTATGCATCATTCGGATTTTGTCCATCTTCATGTCCATACGCAGTATAGTTTGCTGGATGGCGCTTGCCGGATCAAAGAGGTCATCCAAAAAGCGGCGGATTATAAAATGTCAGCGCTGGGGATGACGGACCATGGCAATATGTTCGGCGCGATTGAATTTTATCAAACAGCGATTAAATTGGGAGTCAAACCGATCATTGGCTGTGAAGCCTATATCGCTCCAGGAAGCCGCCTGGACCGGGGAACGACCCAAGGGGGCGCTTCTCATTTGGTGTTGTTTGTTCGGGACGAGACCGGCTACCGCAATTTAATGAAATTGGTGTCGCTGGGATATCTGGAAGGGTTTTATTATCGTCCGCGCATGGATAAAGAAATCCTGGCTCAATACGCCGACGGACTTTTGGCCACCTCGGCTTGCTTGCGCGGCGAACTGGCCTGGAATATCCGCAACGGAAACTATAATGCCGCACTCAAAGCGGCCGATGACCTGCACAATATTTTCGGTAAAGGGAATTTTTATCTTGAATTGATGGAAAACGGGATCCCCGACCAGAAACCGGTCAATGAAGGATTGATGAAAATTTCCAAAGATCTCAATCTTCCTCTGGTCGCCACCAATGATGTTCACTATCTGGAACAAAATCAATACACCGCGCACGAAGCGTTGTTGTGTATCCAAACCCAAACCTTCTTGAACGATCCCAACCGCATGCGGCTTAAAACCGATGAATTTTATTTTAAAGATCCTGCGAAAATGAGAGAGATGTTTCATTACGCCCCCGAGGCGTTGCGTAATACGCTGGAGATCGCTGATAAATGCAATCTGGAACTCAAGTTTGACAAAATCCATTTACCGCGTTACGAACCGCCCGGCGGAAAATCAAAAGAAGAATTTTTTGAAGAACTCTGCCGGGATGGCCTCAAAGACCGTTATGGCACCGTGACACCTGAAATTCAGGAACGGCTTAAACATGAACTGGCGGTCATCAACAAGATGGGATTCGTCAGTTATTTTTTGATTGTCTGGGATTTTATCCATTATGCCAAGCAGGTGGGGATTCCTGTGGGACCGGGGAGAGGTTCCGCGGCGGGAAGTCTGGTGAGTTATCTGTTAGGCATAACCGACCTTGATCCATTAAAATACGGGCTGTTATTTGAACGGTTTTTAAATCCGGAGCGCATGGGGATGCCGGATATCGATATTGATTTTTGTTTTGAACGCCGCGGGGAAGTGATTGAATACGTGACCAAAAAATATGGGAAGGACAACGTCGCTCAAATCATTACTTTTGGAACCATGCAAGCACGGGCGGCGATCCGCGATGTGGGGCGCGTGATGAGTGTTCCCTACGGCGATGTCGATAAGATTGCCAAGTTGATTCCCGGGGACCCGAACATTAATCTAACCGAGGCTTTAAAAATAGAACCGCAATTAAGTCAACTTTATACGCAGGATGAAACCGCGCGTAATGTGATTGATACCGCCAAAGTCCTGGAAGGCCTGTCGCGTCACGCCTCCATTCATGCGGCGGGGGTGGTGATTTCGGATAAACCTTTGACGGAATATGTCTCACTCTTTAAAACCAGCGATGATCAAATCACGACCGGTTTTTCGATGGATGGGATCGCCAAGATCGGCCTGTTGAAGATGGATTTCCTGGGCCTGCGGACGTTGACGGTCATCAGTGAAGCGGTCAAATTAATTCAAAAGACCCGTCAGATCGATATCGATGTAAACAAAATTCCTCTGGACGATAAAAAGACGTACGCCCTTTTGGGACAAGCGAACAGTTTCGGGGTGTTCCAGCTGGAAAGTTCCGGGATGCGGGAACTTTTAAAAAGGATCAAACCTAATCAATTTGAGGATTTAATCTCCATCCTTGCTTTGTATCGCCCCGGACCGATCGGTAGCGGCATGATGGATGACTTTATCAAAAGAAAACGTGGTGAAATTCAAATTAAATATGATCATCCCGAGTTGGAACCCATTTTAAAAGAAACTTACGGGATTATCATTTATCAAGAACAGGTCATGCAGATAGCCTCTGTTCTCGCTGGTTTTTCTATGACGCAAGCCGATCACCTTCGGCGGGCCATGAGTAAAAAGAATCCTCTGGAAATGGAAAAGATGCGCAAGGACTTTGTGGAAGGTTGTCAGAAAACCAATAACCTCAAAGAGGATTTCAGCAATAAAATTTTTGATTTGATCGATTATTTTTCCGGTTATGGTTTTAACCGTAGCCACTCGGCGGCCTATGCGATCATTACCTATCGAACGGCTTTTTTGAAGGCCAATTATCCGGTTGAGTTTATGTGTGCCTTGCTCACATCGGAAAAAGATAATACCGACAAGATTGTTGAATACGTCAAGGAATCAGAGTCCATGGGGCTTAAGGTTTTACCTCCGGATGTGAACCAGAGTATTGCGGAATTCGATGTGATTGATCAGTCTACGATCCGTTTCGGATTATTGGCGGTTAAGAATGTGGGCAGTACGGCCATCGAATCGATTGTGGCCAAAAGAAAAGAGGGAGGCGCATATAAATCGATTTTTGATTTTTCGGAACGTGTCGATTTACGTCTGGCCAATCGGAAGGTTATGGAAAGCTTGATTAAATGCGGTGCGTTCGATGGTTTTAAGGTTTACCGTTCCCAGATGATGGCTGTGATTGAGAAGGCGATTGAATTCGGTTCGAGAAAACAGAAAGAAAAGGCGGTCGGACAGTTTTCAATTTTTGATATGGACAGTATGCAGGAATTCAAGAATGGAACGGAGGGGTTTCCTGAAATAAAAGAATGGCCGCAATCCCAGATTTTGGCGGGAGAGAAAGAAATTTTAGGATTTTACGTGAGCGGGCATCCGCTTTCCTATTATCGGACGGAGGCCAAAGAGTTTACTGATTATTCGACTAGAGATTTCAAAAAAGCGATTGATGGACAAGAAGTTAAGATAGTCGGCCTGATCAACACCGTGAAGTTGACCACAACCAAGAAGAACAATGAGCGCATGGCGATCCTCAATATTGAAGATCTGGAAGGTCAAATCGAGGCGGTGGTTTTTCCTTCGAGCTATGTAACGCTGGCCAATACCCTAAAAGAGGGAAGCGTTTCTTTGATCAAAGGGAAGGTCAGTTTTCGGGACGATTCCCCTAAGATTATTGTGAGTGACGTGAAAGCGATTGAAGAGATTTATAAATTGATTAAATCGATTAGCATCGACTTATCTTCTTTAGAAGAAAAGGATTTGGTTTCTCTTAAAGAGAAGCTGGCCGGTTTTCCAGGGAAGGTTCCGGTGTATTTGCGTTTAGATACAAAAATTTATAAGAGTGTGGAAATCCTGGTAGGGGAAGATTATTTCATTTCGCCTAATGAAGCTTTAATGAATGACCTTAAAGAGCTGGTGGGCGCGGGAAATTTTTCCTGGGCCGTCTAAATCAATGCCCTTAATGAGTTCAATTCCGTCCAAAATTTTTTCTTGACACTGTAACATCATGCTGATACGATACTTACGCTATTTTTGATAAGATAACTAAAAATTCCTGAGGATAGAATCTTAGTAAAGCATATTGATTGTACCTGAGAATTTTAGTTTGGGCAGCCGTTGCTAAAATATATACAGGGAAGGAGAGATGCCGGATGACGAAGAAAGATATTGTTCTTAAGATTACTGACATGACGGGAATCAAGCAGGTGGATGTCAAACGGATCGTTCAAAAGACGTTTGATGTAATCGTAGATAGTTTAACCCGTTCAGAAAAAGTGGAGTTGCGCAATTTCGGAGTCTTCAAAATCAAAGAAAGACGCGCTCGTTTTGGAAGAAATCCTCGTACAGGTGCCAGTGTTCCTGTCCCTCCCCGTAAAGTCGTAGTTTTTAAACCCGGGTTAGAAATGAAACAAAAAATTAAATAATTATAAAGGCGATACAGCAGAATATTATTGGATAGAAATATTATCATTAAGATTTAAATCTCGTTAAGGGCGGAGATAAGGAAATCATCTCCGCCCTTAACTAATTAGGAGTTTGTTAAAGATGTCGGTTGTAAAAAAATTTTCAGTCCCGCGAGGAACGTGTGATACCCTTCCCAGCGAAATCCATCAATGGCATCATATCGAGAACACCGCACGGCGTTTGTTTTCCGTTTATGGTTATCGGGAAGTTCGTACCCCTTATTTCGAAGAGACCGGACTGTTCGCCCGTTCACTCGGCCAGACAAGTGATGTTGTACAAAAACAGATGTTAAATCTTTTTTTTTCTGCCAAAGAAGAAGGGGAAAACCGTCCACAAAATAAATCCAGAGACGATCAACCCACGGCGGGTCTTTCTTTAAGACCAGAGGCCACGGCCTCGATTGTTCGTTCCTATATTGAAAACAGTTTCCATAAAAAAGAGAGTTTATCCAAATTTTACTATATCGGCCCGATGTTCCGGGGAGAACGTCCGCAAAAAGGAAGGTTGCGGCAGTTTCATCAGATCGGGGTGGAAGCGATTGGCCCTGATTCCTCTTCACCTTACTTGGACGCGGAGGTCATCGCGTTAAGCGTCCAGTTGTTAAATGATTTTGGGCTCACAGGTTTTCAGTTAAAGATCAATAGTTTGGGTTCGCCGGAAGATAAAAAGAAATTATCGGACGTCTTGCGCGCTGCGTTACAGAAAGATTTAGCCAAATTGTGCCCTGATTGTCAAAATCGGTTTGAACGGAACGTGTTCCGGATATTGGATTGCAAGAATCTGGAGTGTAAAACAATCGTCAGCCAGTTAAAACGCACGGAATCGCATTTATCGAAATCAAGTCAGGCTTATTTTTCTGAAGTCAAAGACGCATTAACAATCCTGAATGTCCCGTTTGAGGTTTCACCATATTTAGTGAGAGGATTGGATTATTATACGCATACGGTTTTTGAAATTTCCCACAGTTCTTTGGGCAGCCAAGATGCCCTAGGGGCCGGAGGACGATACAACAGTTTATTGACGGATTTAGGTGCTGATGCCGAGGATTCAATTGGAGCGATTGGGTTTGCTTTGGGCATTGAAAGGATTTTGTTGGTCAGAAATAGTCAAATCCAGGACACAACACCTTCCCACATGGATGTTTTTATCGTTACATTAGATCCGCAGGGCCGTCAGGATGCGTTTACGACCGGGTTTAAAATTTTAAGAGAGGTCCGTTCCAAAGGAATATCCGCCGAAATGAATTATGCGCGTGCTTCCCTGAAGAGCCAAATGCGTTTGGCCGATAAACTGGGGGCCAGATATGTTGTCATCATCGGGGAAAATGAATTAAAAGAACAAATGGCGGTCTTGAAAGATATGGAACAAAGCCTACAGGATAAAATTCAATTCAATAAGATCAGTACTTCTTTGAAAGAAAAGTTGAAAGGATAAAAAGATGTTACGAACACACACCTGCGGAGAATTAAACAAAAATCATAAAGACCAGGAAGCGATAATTTGCGGCTGGGTACACCGACGGCGTGATCACGGTAAACTTATTTTTATTGATGTGAGGGATCGTTACGGGTTAACCCAAGTTGTTTTTGTCCCATCGGTCGGGCCGCAGGCGCATCAATTGGCGCAGGGATTGGGTCCGGAATTTGTCGTGAAGATCACGGGCAAGGTTGGTATTCGTCCCAAGAACAATATCAATATGAACATTCCCACCGGGGAAGTTGAATTGGCGGCCACACAGTTAGAAATTTTAAACCCGGCCTTGGTTCCGGTTTTCGAAATTGATGATAATATTGATCCTGCGGAAGAATCCAGGCTAACTTATCGTTATCTTGATTTACGCCGACCTAAAATTGCGCAGAATTTCTTCGTACGCCATAAAGTTTGTCAGACCATTCGCAATTTTCTTAGCCAAGAGAATTTTTTGGAGTTGGAAACACCCATCCTGACGAAATCCACACCCGAAGGGGCGAGGGATTTTTTGGTTCCATCTCGCCTCAACCCGGGCGAATTCTTCGCGCTGCCCCAGTCGCCGCAGCTGTTCAAACAGATTTTGATGGTTTCCGGTATGGACCGATATTTTCAGATCGTGAAATGTTTCCGCGATGAAGATTTACGGGCCGACCGCCAGCCGGAATTCACCCAAATCGATATTGAGATGTCGTTTGGAACGGAAGAAGACATTTTTTCATTGACGGAAGCGATGTATAAACGGATCTTTAAAGAAATCAAAGGAATTGATTTGGTGACTCCTTTCCCGCGCTTAACACATGCCCAGGCTATGGAGGCTTATAACAGTGACAAACCGGACCTCCGTAAACCGGGTGAAGAATTTGCCTTTGTTTGGGTTGTCGATTTTCCGTTGTTTAAGTATAATAGCGAAGAAAAAAGATGGGAGAGCGAACACCATCCTTTTACATCGGTCAAGCCGGAAGACGTGGAGGCCTTTAAAAAGGGAGACTTAAAGAATGTCCGGGCCCTTTCCTATGATTTGGTTCTTAACGGCAACGAATTAGGGAGCGGTTCAGTTCGTATTCACCAACGCGAGATGCAGCAGAAAATATTTGAGATTATCGGATTAGACCAAGAAGAGGCACAGAAGAGGTTTGGTTTTCTCCTGAAGGCTTTTGAATTCGGCGCCCCGCCGCATTGCGGTGTCGCTTATGGTATTGATCGGTTGGTAGCTCTTTTGTGCGGTCTGGATTCGATCCGGGACACAATCGCTTTTCCGAAAACCCAAAAAGGTAATTGTCCTATGACTGATGCCCCCAGTGTTGTCGATGAAGGACAATTAAGAGATTTAGGTTTATTGACTGTTTCTTCATTAAAAAAAAGTGGTAGTCAATACTAGAATCCATCTCATAAATAGAGTTTAACGAGCATAAGTATTGAAGCTAACTGAACCATAGCCAGAAAATTCTCAGGATGATATTCATAACGAACAACCAAACGTCTAAAACGATTGA
>JAHFFY010000021.1 GCA_023247705.1 Candidatus Omnitrophota bacterium
GTGCCAACGATATTGCGGACCATCTTATAAAGGATCCCATACGCTGCGATATCGATATAAACAAAATCGCCCCGTTTTTTGATGGTAAGCTTTTTGATCGTTCTCACAGAGTTCTTTTTTTTGGGCTTCAAAGCCGGGTCAAAACTTTGGAAAGAACGAAAATCCTTTTTGCCAATCAGCGATTTTGCTTCCTGGCGTATCACCGCAAGGTTTAGGCGATAAGGATAAACGAACGAAACAAAACGCGACAAAGGCAGACGATGATCACTGTTTAAAACGGTGTACCGGTAAATTTTACTTTTGACACTATATTGCGCGTGAAAATCTTCGGTAACATCTTCGACCTTGACCACCGACACATCTTCCGGAAGATAAGTATTGATGGCTTTTAGAATACGGATCGGTTGAAGCGAAGAATCCGCTTTAAAATGCGCGACCTGACCTTTGGCATGCACCCCGCTGTCTGTTCTCCCCGAACCGATCAAACGCGTTTGTGTCTTAAAAATCCGATGGAGAACCTTCTCAATTTCCCCCTGGACAGTCCGCTGATCGTGGCCTTGAATCTGCCAACCATTGAAATTCGTCCCGTCATATTCAATGGTCAATTTTATGTTTCGCATGAGGGCAAAAAAAATTTCACTTTAATCCAATTAAGATGTTTTATTAAATTTAATCAACGCCTCGGCAATCTGGACCGCGTTTGAGGCGGCACCCTTACGCAGGTTGTCCGCGACGATCCACAGCCACAATCCGGTCTTGACCATCGGGTCCTTGCGGATCCGGCCGACAAAGACCTCGTCTTTTCCGGCACAATCATTGGGCATCGGATAGACCTTGTTTTGCGGATCATCCATGAGAATGATGCCGGGAGATTTTTTAAGCAGGCTTTTGACCGCAGACGGAGAAATCGGATCTCTGGTTTCGATATAAACCGCTTCCGAGTGGCCAATTTTTACCGGGACCCTGACGGTCGTGGCCGAAATTTTAATTTTTTTATCATGTAAAATCTTCTGCGTCTCATTGACCAGCTTCATTTCCTCTGAAGTATAATCATGATCGGTAAAACTACCGATGTGAGGAAAGATATTGAACGCAACACTCTGGTCCATATGCAGCGGGACTTTTTCTTGAGAACGGTTGGCCCACGCTCTAAATTCATTTTCCGCCTGAACAATCCCGCCCCGCCCACTTCCCGAAACAGCTTGATAGGTTGAAATAATTATTCGCTTTAATCCCACTTTCTTGTGGATTGGAGCGAGGGCCACAACCATTTGGATCGTGGAACAATTCGGATTTGCGATGATCCCTTTATGTTTTTTAACGTCAGGGGCATTCGCTTCTGGAACGACCAGCGGGACATCAGGCTGCATACGAAAATCAGCGCCGTTGTCGATCACCACCGCTCCCGCGGCAATCGCGGCGGAAGAATAAGTGACCGCGGCCCCTTTGTCCCCTTCCGTTCCGGCAAACAGCGCGATATCAATTCCCTGAAACGAATCTTTCGTCAATTCCTCGACTTGATAATCCCGTCCATCGACTTGAACCGTTCGTTTGCTGCGTGCGAACACTTTCAATTGATTAACCGGAAAATTACGCTGCTGCAAGACCCGTAGCATTTCTTCTCCGACAGCCCCGACTCCAACCACCGCTATATTATATTTTCGCATTAGATCTCCTGGGAGTTATAACGTCTTGTAAAAAGACTTAACACATTTCTATAAAAACTTGACCACCAAATCTCCTACTTCCGTTGTTGAATACCCCATCTGACCCGCGGCCAAATCTTTGATCTTAGTTAAAACCACTTTTTTGACAGATTCTTCAATCCATGTCGCCGCCTGATGTTCTCTAAGTTGATCCAGCAGCATCGCCCCAGCGCAAATCGCCGCCAGCGGATTAATGACATTTTTTCCGGTATACTTCGGGGCAGATCCTCCAATGGGCTCAAACATCGAAACACCTTTAGGATTGATGTTTCCTCCCGCGGCGATCCCCATACCGCCCTGGATCATCGCGCCCAGATCCGTGATAATATCGCCGAACATGTTGTCGGTCACGATCACATCGAACCATTCGGGATTTTTCACAAACCACATTGTGGTCGCATCGACATGCGCATATTCTGTTTTGACCTCAGGATATTCCTTGGCGACCGCATAAAATGTTCTTTCCCACAAATCGAACGCAAAGGTTAATACGTTGGTCTTGCCGCAAAGGGTCAACTGCTTACGCTTCCGGTTCTTTTTTGTATATTCAAAGGCATACCGCACGCAACGTTCCACTCCTTGACGGGTATTATAGGAAACCTGGGTGGCGACTTCACGCAAACTGTCTTTATCCTTAAATTCTCCAATCCCTTTATACAACCCTTCGGAATTCTCCCGGACAACCACAAAATCAATCTGTTCCGGTGTTTTATTTTTCAACGGGCAAAACCGTTCATCATATAATTTGACCGGACGAAGATTGATATACTGATCCAAATCAAAACGCAGTTTTAAAAGAATTCCTTTTTCCAGAATCCCCGGTTTGACATCCGGATGACCGATCGCCCCGAGAAAAATAGCGTCGAATTTTTTCAGATCACTGATCGCCGAAGGAGGCAACACTTCTTTGGTTCGCAAATATCGTGCGCCGCCAAAATCAAAGGAAACCGTTTCATATTTAAAGCCGGATTTCTGCGCCGCTGCCTCAAGAACCTTAAGACCTTCTCGAATGACTTCTGGTCCGGTCCCGTCACCCGGGATTACCGCAATTTTATAACTTTTCATTTTATTTAAACCTCACCTTGATGTCCCGTCATGTTAGCACAAAATAGAGTAAACTTGATCAGTCGATGGAAATCAACTCAAAATAGATTTCTTATGCTTGGAATTTCTTGACAATTAAAGTCGCGTTATGTCCCCCGAACCCCAGAGAGTTGGATAAAGCCGTCGTGACCGTCACTTGCCTTGCTTTATTCGGGACATAATCTAAATCGCACTCTGGATCAGGAGTTTCATAATTGATGGTTGGAGGGATAACATTATCCCGTATCGCAAGAACACAGGCGGCAAATTCAACACCTCCGGCAGCACCTAACAGATGTCCGGTCATCGATTACGTCGAACTGACCGGGACGTTATGAGCATATTCCTTAAAAACATTTTTAATCGCGAGCGTTTCCACTTTGTCATTTAATTTCGTCGAAGTCCCGTGGGCATTGATGTACGAAATATCTTTCGGCGTCAAACCCGCATCGCGGATAGCCATTTCCATGGACTTGGAAGCCCCCATCCCCTGACTGTCCGGAGCGGTCATATGATACGCATCAGACGTTCTTCCATAACCAACGATCTCGGCTAAGATGTGCGCCCCGCGGGCCTTGGCGTGGTCCAACGATTCCAAAATCACAACCCCCGCACCTTCCGCCATGACAAAACCGTCCCGTTTCAGATCAAAAGGGCGGCTCGCCTTTTGCGGCTGGTCGTTGCACTGCGAAAGAGCTTTTAGAGCACAAAATCCTCCAACCCCCAAAACCGTGGTCGCGCTTTCCGTTCCTCCTGCGATCATCACGTCTGTTTCTCCATACTGGATCATCCGAAAGGCATCGCCGATCGCGTTGGACGCGGTCGCGCAAGCGGTCGCCACACAGGTCGTCGGCCCCCTGGCCCCGGTCAATATAGACACATGGCCGGACGCTTCATTAATAATAATGCGCGGGATGAAAAACGGAGAAATCCTGCTGGGTCCTTTCTCTTTATATTTATCATATTCCCTTTCCATCGTGCGCATACTTCCAATCCCTGATCCGATCAAAACACCCATCCGGTCCAGATCGACACGGCTTAAATCTAGTTTGGATTGCGATAACGCTTCTTTGCTGGAAACAACCGCAAATTGAATAAAGCGGGAAAGATGCCGGGCATCTTTGGTTGTAAAATGATCTAATTCATTATAGTCGAGGACATCCCCATTGATGCGGCAGTCAAATAGACTCGCGTCAAAATGAGTGATGGGACGGATCCCACTTTTACCTTCGATCAGTGATTTCCAAAAATTTTCGCTTCCAGAACCAACCGGAGAAATAACGCCTAATCCTGTGACAACAACTCGTCTTTTTTCCATGGCTTTAAAATGCATTGCCCCGGATTTAAACCGGGGCAGCTAAAACTCAAACTAAATTATTTTAAATTCATTATAATTACAATTGTTAACGACTGGCAGTCTTTGTTTCGATGTACTTAATGGCATCTGCCACCGTCGTCATTTTTTCTGCATCTTCGTCTGGAATTTCCACATTAAATTCTTCTTCAAGGGCCATGATAAGTTCAACAGTATCAAGAGAGTCTGCTCCTAAATCATCAATGAATGATGCTTGAGGGGTCACTTCCTCTGGCTTCACACCTAATTGTTCTGCAATGATGGACTTGATTTTTTCTTCTACTGCCATTTGAATAGCCTCCTTTTTACCTACTTACGTTATATGGCCATACCGCCATCAACAATAATCGTTTGACCGGTGATATAATCTGCCTCTTTTGAAGCTAGAAATAAACACACACCAGCCACATCACTCGGGGAACCAAATCGTTTTAAGGGGATGTGATTTAAAATTTCATCGCGGGTTTTATCATTTAATTGGGCTGTCATATCTGTTTGGATATAGCCTGGGGCAACAACATTGACCGTGATTCCTCTTGAGGCAATTTCACGGGCGATCGACTTGGAGAAACCAATAATTCCTGCTTTGCTTGCCGCATAGTTGGCTTGGCCAACATTACCTGTTAGTCCAATGATCGAAGAGATGCTAACAATCTTGCCTTTTTTAGCCTTGAGCATTGATCGCAAGATAACTTTGGTGCAATTAAAAACGCCCCCTAGATTGATATTCAGGACTTCATCCCAGTCGGCTTCATCCATTCTAAGAAGCAAATTATCTTTCGTAATGCCTGCATTGTTAATTAATATATCAATGCACTTATATTTGTCAAGAATTTTATTGACCATTTCTTCCACATTTTTCAGATTTGTCACATCGCAGGCAAAATGGTCTGCCTTTAAACCCTTCTGGACGAACTCCTTTTTGGTTTCCGCGGCCATTTGCTCATTCCGTCCGGAAATAATCACCGTTGCTCCTGCTTGGGCAAAAGCGATGGCGATCTCTTTCCCGATCCCGCGGGTCGATCCGGTCACCACAACGACTTGATCCTTCAGTTGCATCGACAATTTTTATCCTCCAGGGTCAAAAACAAAGTTATGATAACAGTACAAATGGGATTTGCAACTAAAATTTGAATAAACTATACCATTTTCGAAGTCATTTCAGGATTTAATACTTAACTTGCGGACACAACTCCAAAACGGCCATCCTCACAAAATCCATCTCGTAAAAATCCCGGTCCACCACCTCGTTGTTCCAGACAATCAGATCCAAGTCAATAGTCCGGGGCGCATATTTAAAAGCGTCGTTCGATCGGCCGAGGCTTTGTTCCAGTTCCTTTAATCGGGCTTTCAAGCTCTCAAGTTCTAAATCTGTCTGAATCCATAAAGCCCCGTTGATAAAATCCGGCTGAACCGTTGGACCAATCGCTTTCGTGGAGACATAGTGAGATTCTTTTAAAAGTTTAAACTCGTTTGTGAGGACTTGTCGTGCCTTTATGATGTTTTCCTGGGGATAGATATTGGATCCCAAAGCAATAATGGCCGTGTTCATTTTCTTTTGGAGGTCAATTCGACTGAAACCGAGCGGGCAAATCGTAACGCGTGAGGTTTATCAATACGAACAGTGGCCTGTTTGATTTTCCTGTCTTCCATGACCAGCTTAAGAACAAAATCGGTCAACTTCTCTAATAAAAAGAACCGGGAGGATTCAACTTCCTTGATAATCTTCTTGGTCAGGACCCGATAATCGACCGTATCTTCTAAGCTATCGTTGGCAATTGGTTTTATGGCCGCATATTCTAAGGTCACATTAATAAGAATTTCCTGTTTGGTTTTTCTTTCCCAATCATGTGTACCGATGATCGTTCTCAACGATAAATCCGTGATACTTATTTTGGCCATAAGATAAACCTCGTGTAGATTTTTAAGGGACTAAGTGCTCTCCGCCATCATTAAAGATAATTTGACCGGTTAAAAAATCATGATCAAGCAAAAATTTCACCGACTGGGTAATATAATGAACATCTCCTTTGCGCTGCAAGGGAATCCTCTTGGCCCTTTGATCCAGATAAGCGGTTGGTTTTCCGGCCGGAGGAAGAATCAATCCAGGGGCAATGCCATTCACCCTAATATGAGGAGCAAATTCAATCGCGGCCAGTTTCGTCATATCGGCCAGAGATTTTTTCGTCAATAAGTACGCGATATGCGTGGTTTGATTTTTCACGATATCGGTATCCAGCAGATTAATAATCTGGCCTCGCTTACAAAATTTTCTGAATTCGCTGGATAAAATAAAAGGCGCCTTTAGATTAATGGCAAAATGATCGTTAAAAAGATCTAAATCCCTAATTTTAAATTTGGATTTCTCAAAAATCGATGCGCTGTTGATCAGCAAATTCAAATCGGGAAATTTTGCGTGGACCCTTTGAACCAGAAGAGCGGTGTCTTCCTGGGAACCTAAATCGCATTGAAACAATTCGCAAGCCACTCCCTTCTTGCGGATGTCCTTGACCACGGCCTGCGCATCTTTTTCGGAATGGTTATAATGCGCCGCGATTTGATAACCTTCCGCGGCTAAAAATGAGGCAATGGCCTTTCCGATCCGCTTGGCCGCGCCGGTCACCAAGGCTGTTCCCTTAAAATTTTTTTTTACCATAAAATTTTCTCTGAATTTAAAAATTAACTGTAAATCAAACTAAGAAATTCTGAACGCGTCGATATCTCTTTACGAAAACTGCCCAGCATACAGGAGGTTTTCATAATGGAATTTTGTTTTTCCACCCCGCGCATCATCATACACAAATGTTTGGCTTCGATAACCACACCGACGCCTTTAGCACCAACAACCTGAATGATCGTTTCGGCAATCTGTTTGGTCAGATTTTCCTGAACCTGTAGACGCCGCGCAAACACATCGACAATCCGGGCCACTTTGGATAATCCCAATATCTTTCCGTTAGGAATATATCCCACATGACATTTTCCGAAGAACGGCAAGAGATGATGTTCGCACAGGGAATAAAGTTCAATATCCTTCACAATGATCATCTCATCATTATCAGATTCAAAAACTGCATTATTAATGACCGTCTTAATGTCTTTCGTATACCCATGGGTCAGGTATTCTAATGCCTTGGCCGCCCGTTTAGGCGTCGCTCTTAAACCTTCTCGGTTGGTGTCTTCTCCGATTTCATCTAAAATTTTTTTAAATAATTTCTCCATATCTTATCATCCTCACCACAATCTTCAGGTTAAACAACAATAGTAACAACGCAACCGATTCGACCAGTAATCATTTCAACTACGCTCAAGGATAGGCCCATTTGAGCGCAGTAGAATAACACATCGCTCTTAAATCTGTCAAACGACAGATTGGTAAAATTTATTAAAAATATTTCGAGCCATGTTATAATACGGCTTCGTAAATTCAATTAAGGAAACCCATGACCAAACCTATTGCCGATTATCATATGCATACCCCTCTTTGCGGACATGCCGTTGGCGAGCCCAGCGAATATGCCCGGCACGCCCGGGAGGTCGGATTAGAAGAGATTGGATTTTCGGACCACGCACCGCTTGTTTCCCACGAAGATCCCAGCATCACCATGAACATCAAACAGCTTCCCCGCTATCATCGTATGATTGAAGAGGTGCAAAAAAAGTATACCCCTTTGCGCATTAAAATCGCCCTCGAAGCGGATTTTATCCCCGGCTATGAAAAAAAAACCAAAGCCATCTTAAAAGGCTACCCTTATGATTATGTGATTGGTTCTGTCCACTTTATCAATCAATGGGGATTCGATGATCCCTCCGAACGGGAACGATGGCAGGAAAAAGATATCAATCAAGTTTATCACGACTACTACGACCTGCTGCGCAAAAGCGCTGCGTCCGGATTGTTCGATATTATCGGGCATGCGGATCTGGTCAAAAAATTCGGCCACCGCGCCAGCGAAGACATGACGGAAGAAGTCAAGAAAACAGCTAAAGTTTTTAAAAAAGCCGGCGTCGCGGTCGAAATCAATACGGCCGGACTACGCAAACCCGTTGGTGAAATGTATCCCGCTGCGGATTGTCTCAAAATTTATCAGGCCGCCGGCGTTCCTCTCACCTTCGGGTCCGATGCCCATGATCCCAAGGATGTCGGAAAAGATTTTGACCAAGCCATGACCCTGGCTAGCGCCGTTGGGTACAAAGAATATTTGATCTTCAAACAAAGAAAAGTGGAACGGAAAGTAAAGATATGATTCGAATTCAAGGCATCGACCACGTCGCCATTAATGTGCGTGATCTCGATAAAGCGGTGGAATTCTATACCAAAGTGATTGGCCTGAACATCACCGCACGCGAACCATCCAAACCGGGCATTGAATATTTTCTGGATTGCGGGCCTTCTCTGATCGGTATTATTCAGGCCAACGATATGAGCGTCTCGCATCAGTTTGAGAACGAAGGATTGGGCGCCAATCATTTTTCATTTCGTGTGCACGCGAAGGATTTCGATCCGATGATCAAACATCTGGAACAGCACAGCATTCCGATTGAATTCGCCAAGAAGCGGGACAAATCCTGGTCGCTTTATTTTTACGATCTTGACGGAAACAAACTCGAAATCACCGCCTGGCCACGGGAGGATAGAATTCCGGAGGATCAAATCAAAAAAACGATCTATGATCCGAAGTCTAAAAAATGGAACCCCTATTCATAGCGCAGCGGAGTCGCAACCAATTTACAATACACAAATTTCAAATTACAAACAAACCCCAATTCCTACTGAACAATCTCAAAACAGAAGTTTATGGATTGGAATTTCGGTATTGGTTGTGATTTGTACATTGGAATTTGTAATTTCAAACTTTGCTAAAAAAACGAAATGTTACGAGTTTATCCTATAAAGGAGCTGAAATGAAAAATTTATCTATCGGCGATAAAGCCCCAGATTTTAAGTTGTTAGCCCGCCAAGGACACAACGTGCCGCTTAAAAATTTTTTAAATAAAAAAAATGTCATCCTTTACTTCTATCCCAAAGACGATACTCCAGGTTGCACGGTGCAGGCGTGCGGGTTTCGCGATACCATCAAAAGGATCGAAGCCCAGGACACGATTGTCCTAGGGGTGAGCCCGGACAATCCTAAATCCCACGAAAAATTCATCACCAAATTCAATCTCCCATTTCTTCTGTTAAGCGATGAAGATCACAACGTATCGAACGCTTACGGCGTCTGGGTTGAAAAAAACATGTACGGACGCAAATACATGGGGATCGAACGGACAACGTTTGTGATTGATAAAAGCGGCAAGATCGCTCAAATTTTTTCCAAAGTCAAACCACAAGGCCATGATCAGGAGGTTTTGGATTTCATTGGAACTCTATCCATACCAGCCATCAAAACATGAACTCAACTCATCTCATTCGAATTGGAGTTATTAGTTCTCTCGTCTTCTGTTGCGGAATGTCTTCCGTCAAAGATCCGGTTGTAAAAAACAACTGGCAAGGATGGATCGCCCAAGGCAACGGGCAAGATGGTTTTGGAGAAGAATTTTCAATCGATGAATACGAAAGCCAAAGCATCCAATTATCTGCCGATGTCTCATGTCAGCTCTCGGCCGCACGACTGACGACCGCAGGACATATCTACGCGTATACTAAAATGGACCTCAAGGAGTTAACCTGCAACCAAGCTAAAATTAGAACCCGCGGGAAAGACTGGGGTGGGAATCAAGCGGGATGCTACTTTGTTTATTCCAAAGAAATGCCGAATACCAGTTCAGTAACACAATTCGATATTTATCCTGTTGGAGGCGAGAAAAAAGTTGGAACCATCACCGTAAGATGCGATGCCATATTCAAAGGCTATGATTAATTATTTTTTCTTCTCTTCATAACTAAACAAACACCATATTTTATTTCCGTCATCTTCCAAGATCTCTCCCAGAAATTCAATATTGCCTAATTGTGAGAGGACAAAAATACCCCTCCTCCCCCGCGGGACTTTCACCATCAACTGGCCTAAAGAAAAATTGTCCGGAACGTAGCGGATATTGGAAAGCAAGATATCAACCTCGTCGTTAGAAAGCCTGCGCAATCTCGTTTGGCCCCAATCGATTTTAAAATCTTTCGATAACGTATCAACGTAGACCGGCTTGATCTTATTCTTTTGAATGGTGATCACGCGATAACCATTGGAATATTGGGAAGTCAGGGATGGATTCTCTTTGAGAAACGATTGCAACTGTTTGATCTCTTTTTTGAGCGGATTCAATTCCCAGATCGCCAAAAGACCAACGGCCAGCACAATCAGAAAAATAATCTCCGCGGTATACCTATAAATCGAATCACCAAGTCCAGCAACCGGCGATGATGGCGGATGGTGGGAATATCGGGAGACAGGAACAACCTTTTTCTTTTTTAACGTCTGAAGGCGTTTCTGATGTTTGGTCGTTGGCCGATTCATGGACGATTGGATGATGCTCACATCTTGCGCCAAGTCGCAAGGATACTCCCGGCCAGGAGCATTCCGACGAGCTCTTTGCCGGCATCAATAATAACCAACTCGAAATTGTAACCGAGAAATAAATAATGGGTGGAAAGGACAGGAAAAATAAAACCCAACCAAAGTATCGCGCCCAATTTGGCACCGCCGAAAGCGGTGGACGTTCTCGTGGCCTGGATCATTTTAGCGAGAACAATCGAAAGGATAAACGAACCTATCACGGCACTAAGGTACGGGGCGGGATTCGAACGGATGCTGTTGAGATCCGCCACAGTTTTACTGAGGCTGTGCGCCCAATGATTGGCAAATAAGGCGGGAGGAGTATACCACAAAAAGCACAAGACCTGTTGAAAGATGGCCACAACGACAATCGCTAGATAATTCATTTGTCCCTCCCTTTTAACAAAATTATTTTTTTAAGACGATCCATATTTCCTGTTGATGTAATTTTCCAAAATTTGGATAAACTCTTCCTTGATATGCTCCCCTTTTAACGTCAAAAATTCTTTGCCATCCACATAAACCGGGGCGATCGGGTTTTCGGATGTTCCGGGGAGGCTGATGCCGATATCGGCGTGCCGGCTTTCTCCGGGCCCGTTAACGACACAGCCCATGACCGCAATCTTCAGTTTCTCCACCCCCGGGTATTCTTGTTTCCATCCCGGCATTTTTCGCCCAATATGGGTGGAAATATCCTGGGCCAGGTCTTGAAAATACGTACTGCTCGTCCGGCCGCAACCCGGACAACTGGTCACGCTCGGTTTGAAATACCGTAGCCCGAGGGATTGCAGGATATTTTTACAAATCTCCACTTCTCTGGACCGTTTGACCTGGGGCTGGGGCGTTAAGGAAACGCGGATCGTGTCACCGATGCCTTGCTGTAACAAAATGGCCAGCGCCGCCGCACTGGAAGCAATTCCTTGAATATCTCCGCCCGCCTCGGTCAACCCGAGATGGAGCGCGTAGTCGGACAATCCGGCCAGCCGCGAATAGACCGTGACCATATCCTGCAAGATCGACATCTTGACGCTTAATACGATCTTTTCTTTCTTGCAACCTAGCTTCTGCGCCAGCTCGGCGCTACGCAAAGCGCTTTGGATCATGGCATCATAGGTGACTTCTTTAAAATCTTTTGGTTCTTTTTGGTTGGCGTTTTCATCCATGAGGTTCGTCAACAGTTCCTGGTCCAACGACCCCCAATTGACCCCGATGCGCACCGCTTTATCATGTTCGATCGCAATCTTCACAATGCTGGCGAAATTTTCGTCATGCCGGTCGCCTTTGCCGACGTTCCCTGGATTGATCCGATACTTGGCCAAGGCCTTCGCGCAGTCCGGGTGTTTGCGTAAAATCGTATGTCCGTTGAAATGAAAATCTCCGATGATCGGGGTATTGAAACCCTGGTCTTTAAGACGTTGAACGATTTGAGCAACAGCCTTCGCGGCTTGGTCATCATTGACAGTCCAGCGAACCAATTCCGATCCGGCCTCGATCAGCTCTTTGGTTTGGGTCAACGTGGCCTCGATATTCGCAGTGGGAGTGTCGGTCATCGATTGGATGACCACAGGATAGGCGCTTCCCAGAGATACGGATCCGATCTGGACCACAGGGGTCTTCCGACGGTTTTGGAGTTCCATAGACTTTAAAATTATATTTCTATATTAAATTGAAAATGTTATAATGACCAAAAAATTATAGATAATAAATCGAGGTATTTCAATGGAAATATATCTGGCGAGGACACAAGGTTTTTGCGCGGGCGTGGCCAGCGCGGTTGAGATTGTGGAAAAGGCGCTCACCGTTTACGGTGCGCCGCTCTATGTCTTTCATGAAATCGTCCATAATACGTTTGTGGTTTCGGATTTTAAGAACCGCGGGGTCATTTTTGTAGATGATCTTGCCGAAGTCCCGGACAATCAGCGCGTTATCTTCAGCGCGCACGGGGTTTCCCCCAACGTTATCGAACAAGCCAAACGCAAAAATCTCAAATACATCGACGCGACCTGTCCTCTGGTCACCAAAGTCCACCGGGAGGCCATTCTCTTTTCCCAGCGCGGTTATGAAATCGTCCTCATCGGACATAAAGGCCATCAAGAACTGATCGGAACATCCGGGTACGTCAAACCGGACCTTTTGCATATTGTCGAAGATATTCAGGACATTGAACAATTAGACATCGATCCCAAAAAAACCGTTGGGTATTTAACGCAAACAACGCTCTCGGTCACCGAAACCCAGGAACTCATCCGGAAACTCAAAGAAAAATTTCCGAATCTCGTGGCCCCGCCCCGCGAAGACATCTGTTACGCGACCCAAAACCGGCAAGACGCCGTCAAGGAACTCGCCAAGATATGCGATCTGATCATCATCTGCGGTTCTCCCAACAGCTCCAACAGCAACCGTCTGCGGGAAACCGGTGAACAGGAAAATATCTCTAGCTATATTATTGATACAGCGGACGAACTGAACCTTAAAATCCTGTCTGGAAAATCGAAGATCGGGATCAGTTCCGGGGCGTCTGTTCCCACCACCATTGTGGACCAGTTAGTCAACCGGATCAAAAAATATTTTCCCGGAACAGTCGTCCATTCGTTTCCCAATCCGGAAAAAAATATTGTGTTTCCTCTTCCGGCGATTTAAAATTTCAAACTCATTCATTAGAGAAAGTTGATGGCCAAATTTATTCTAGATAATATCGAACATGAAGTCCCGGACGGCGCGGCTCTCGCGGAAGTCAGCGAGAAAGCCGGCGTTCCATTTAGCTGTAACTCCGGCGTCTGCGGAACATGCCAAATTGAAATCCTGGAAGGCCCGGAAAATCTTTGCGAACTCAATCAGGAAGAAAAAGACCTGGCAATGGACCAGAACCACCGCCTTGCTTGCCAATGTAAAATTATCCAGGGGACGGTCAAAGCAAAATTTTAATTTCAAAATACGCTCTCCTTTCAACTCTATGTTTAAACTTTCTCAAAAACCATTCAACATAAGTGATTTTTATAAAGGGCTCGATAATCCCGCGGCCGGGGCCCTCTCGGTCTTTCAGGGAATCGTGCGCGACCACAACGACGGCAAAAGAGTAGTCGCGCTCGAATACGAAGCCCACGCCGAACTCGCTGAAAAAGAAGCTGAAAAAATTTTTGAGGAAGCCGAATCCCAATTTAAAACGATTGCGATACGCTGCTGGCATCGTGTCGGCAAATTAAAGGTCGGAGACATTGCCGTCTTGGTCGGCGTCACGGCCGGTCACCGCGATGACGCGTTCCAAGCTTGCCGCTATATCATTGATGAAATCAAAAAGCGTCTTCCTATCTGGAAAAAAGAATATTACACCCATGGCCATTCCGGTTGGGTGAATTGCGAAAGATCAGCGCATGAAAAACACGCCAAGACCTCTCCGGTCCAAGATCACCATTGCGCACATCTCTCCTTTGCACAACAGGAATTTTATTCAAGACAAATGATCCTCCCGGAGATCGGGCAAGATGGACAGAACATTTTAAAAAAATCCAGAGTGTTGGTTGTGGGGGCCGGTGGGTTAGGCAGCCCGGCGTTATTGTATCTGGCCGCGGCGGGGGTGGGAACAATCGGGATCTGCGAATTCGACGCGCTCGACCCAACCAATCTCCACCGGCAAATCCTCTACCGCCATCAGGATGTCGGAGGGAAAAAAATCGATCTGGCCCGGCAGCATCTCCTGGCGTTCAATCCTTTCATTCAAGTGATTTCCCATGCCGAAAAAATCAGCGCGCAAAACGCCGCGGCCATCATTGCCCAGTACGATGTCGTTGTGGACTGCTCGGATAATTTTGAAACCAAATTCCTTTTAAACGATATCGCTTATTTGAAAAAAATTCCTCTGGTCCAAGCGAGCATTTATCAATTTGAAGGACAGCTGCGGGTCTATCACCCTTCGACCCCGGCCGCCTGCTTGCGCTGTTTGTGGACGGACGTTTCCGCGGATCATTGTGTGGGCAGTTGTACGGATGTCGGGGTTCTCGGGGTTGTGCCGGGGATCTTGGGTGCACTGCAAGCGCTGGAAACAATCAAGCTGATTCTCGATTTTCCGCAGCAGCTCAAAGAGGAAACCCTGATCTTCGATTTAAAAGAATATCATCTGCACCGGATCCGACAGAAAAAAAATCCCGCCTGTCCTTTGTGCGGCTCCTCTCCCACGCTGACCACGATCCAGCCCGGGACCAAAAAGGCATCAGAAAATATCGACCTGGAGATCAACAATTTATCGATAAAAGATTTCCGGACTTATCAGCTGGTGGACATCCGGGAGCCCAAGGAGTGCGTGAACACACCGGTCAAAAGCAAAAGCTGCCTCCATCTTCCGATGAGTCAAATCGACCAAAAACGAAACTCATTCCGGAAGGACAAAAAATACCTGCTCTTTTGCGGACGCGGGATGCGCAGCCATCGCCTGGCCAAGGATTTGAGAAACTCCGGAATCCCGCAGGTCTTTTCCGTCTTGCGCGGAGCGCCGGCGGTGAAAAAATATTTGACTCAGAGGAAGTCTTAATGAAAACATCTCCACGGAAATGTTAGACAAGAATGGTTAGGAATCAATTGCGTCACCCCTGCCGTTTTGTTTCGGTTTGTGCTTTAAAACAAAATGAAACAGCAGGGGCTCGCAGTGATGAAAAAGAATCCAAGAAAAGAATCCAAAATGAAAAAGATCAGCATCACCACCAAAACCGGAGATCAGGGCAAGACAGGATTGTTTTCCGGCGAACGGGTCTCGAAATATTCGCCGCGCCTGGAGGCGTACGGGGATTTGGATGAACTGGTCAGTGTCCTAAGTATCGCCCGTCATCATGTCCAAAGCGATGACATGAAAAAAGAAATTCTTGCGCTGCAGCAGACCCTCTTTATCGCGGCCTCGGAACTCGCGACGACCCCGGCGAAATTGCAAAAACTCCCGCGGCGAATCGATGAACAGCTTCTGAAAGCCTTTGATGAAAAACGCCAAGCCCTGGAAGATCAGGTTGAGATACCCCAAGGATTTGTGATCCCCGGCAACACGCTGGCGAGTGCCTACCTGGACTTTGCGCGCACCATCGCCCGCCGGTGCGAACGCAAGATCGTCCATCTCCTGGAGGAAAAGACCATCGCCAACGGGCGATTGGTGATCTGGTTTAATCGCCTCTCGGATTACCTGTATCTCCTGGCCCGTTTCGAAGAAAAAAAACCGCTACTGGTCAAGGACCTCCCATGAACTTAACCGCCCCCGCAAAATCCACCGTTCACTCCAAACCTAACGCCCTTCTTTCTGAATACACCACCTTTCGTCTGGGCGGCGCCTGCCGGGAGTTGATTGCCTGCGCGTATCCGCAGGAATTGGAGTCAACCATTCTTGATTTAAACAAACGCAACGAAAATTTTATCCTGATCGGCGGCGGGTCGAACCTCGTTGTTGCCGATCAAGGGATCAAGGCGACCGTGATCCGCTATTTAAGCTGCCAGCCGATCATCATCAAAGAAGAAAACGATCTCATCATCTCCGGAAGCACTCTGCTTGATCACGCGGTCTTGTTTGCCCTGGAAAATTCACTCGAAGGTCTTAATTATGCCTCTGGAATTCCCGGAACAGTCGGCGGGGCGATCGTTGGCAACGCGGGTGCTTTTGGCAAGCAGGTCGGGGATTATTTAAAATCTGTTTGTATTCTAACGAAGCAAGGCGTCAAAAAAGAAATCCCGGCGAGTGATCTGGGCTTTCGCTACCGGCATTCCAACCTCAAAGAAACCGGCGACATCGTCCTGTGGGGCCGATTCGGTTTGTCCTGGGCCGCCCGCGACCCACTCCTGACCGAACGACAAGACATCCTGAAACTCAGATCCGAAAAACATCCCAATCTCCAAACGCACCCGTGCGCCGGAAGTTTTTTTAGAAACATCGAACCCACCTCAAGGGCTGAACGCCGCCAGGCGACCGGCTGGTTTCTGGAACAAGCCGGTGGAAAATCGTTAAGTGTCGGCGGCGCCAAAATCTTCGACAGACACGCCAACATCATCGTCAAATCCAACGGCTGCACGTCACAGGATGTCCACGACCTGCATCTCTTAATGGCCAAGGCGGTGAAGGAAAAATTTAGTCTGGATTTGGAACGGGAAGTCCGGTTTGTGGGAAATTTCCGCGGGATGCCGGCAGAGACTCAGGGGTTTATTTGGTGATTTGCATTTTGATTTAAAGATTCCCCAGGCTCGACGATTGATGTTGAATTGTGGCCCGCGGGCCACAATTGGTCGAGGAGGATATCTTAAAACAAACTGAAAATTCTGACCTACGCGGTTCGAATTTCTTTGATGGCCAAGGCGGTGAAGGAAAAATTTAGTTTGGATTTGGAACGAGAAGTGCGGTTTGCGGGAAGGTTTAGGGGGATGCCGGAGAAAGTTAAAAATTTTATCTGGTAAAATAGGGAGAGGCGCTATTGCAATAAAAAGTCTCCCTATTTAATTAAGATTTTCTTTTGGGATTAATTCGTTCACTCTTTTCAAGCAAATCTATTGGATTCTTATGCGGCGGATAACAATATGAAAAAGTTGTGATACCATTAGTATTGGCAATAGCAAAATCTCCCGCTTGGATGATATCCATTCCAATTATTACATCGTAATGTCCCTGCAATAATCCTTCCGATACATTTATATTTGTAAAAAGCACCCTATTAGGTAAACCAATATCAATGATGTATGTATTAACGACATCCTCGCTGTTCACGCCCTTTACAGTTGCCTTTCCAGTAGGAATTAATCCAACGGCATTAATGACCTTTTTAGTAACAACAGAATTTGTCGCGCCTGTATCCCATAAAGCTAAAAAATTTTTAAATTCTTTCGAAGTACCTGGATTAGTAGATGAAGGAAGCGATATTCTTACATCCGTAATTAACTCTCTTACAATACCTGAGTACACCGTTTTAAAGGCATGATGAATAATCTGATTTTTCATTTATGAACAGAAACTCTGGAGGAGAACCTCTGGATCACATCATCTTCACCGCGGGAAACTTTCTGAATAAGGAAGGTTCCAATATCATGAGTAGAAGATGCCTCTTTAAGGGCCTCTTCACGAGAAGCATAACTACCAATAACCCCATTTCCCACAATAACAATAAATTTCCCTTCGTGGGTTTTGAGCAAAACATCCTTATGTTTCAAGAAATATTGATATTCTTTCTCTAGCATTTTTATCACCTCTGCTGAAATTGTACCCTTTTTTTAATACTTTTCAAATAAAATTTATTTTCTAAGCTAAAACTTATCATTCCTGGAGGGCATGACTCTTGCAACCTTCAAACAGTTTAGCTATTTAAACTCATGTCCTACTTCTTTGTATTTCACGACTAACTATCCACCGATCTGAAACATCTCCACTTTCTTCAAAGGCTTTTCCTGGCGGGAAGACAACAGAAAACGATTTTCGGAATAACGATCGTCTCTTTTTTTCCAGATATCCTTGATCATCGCCAAAAGTTCTTGATCGGATGCCCCTGCTCTTAAAGGTGTACGCAAGTCCGTTCCTTGGCCGGAAAACAGACAAGTATAGATTTTGCCGTCGGTTGAAAGCCGCGCGCGTGTGCAGGAGCCGCAGAAAGGCTGGGTCACCGAAGAAATAAATCCGATTTCACCCCCGCCGTCTTCAAACTGGTAACGGGACGCGACTTCGCCGTGATAGTTGGGTTTGATTAAACGTAACGGGAAGACTTCATTGATACGCCGGTAAAGTTCTGATGAAGGCACGACAAACTCCGAGGTCCAGTGATTGCAGTTTCCTACGTCCATGTATTCGATAAACCGCAGGATGTGTCCGGTCCCTTTAAAAAACCGGACCAGATCGAGGATCGTATGATCGTTGATCCCTTTTTGCACGACCACATTGATCTTGATGTCCTGAAATCCGACGCGCTGGGCTTCCTCAATACCTTTTAGGACTTGCGCCACGGGAACGCGGGTACCGCTCATCTTGCGGAAGATTTCGTCATGGAGCGTATCCAGGCTGACCGTCAGCCGTTGCAGTCCGGCGGCCTTGAGAGTCTTGGCCTGTGGAGCCAGCAGACTTCCGTTGGTCGTCAATGCGAGATCATCGATCTGCTCAAACCGGCTTAATTCCTGGATCAGCTCGGCAAGATCCGGACGCAACAGCGGTTCGCCTCCGGTCAAACGCACCTTGTTCACCCCGATCTCCAAAAAAAGTTTCGTCACACGGAGGATCTCCCCGAAACTGAGCCACTCTTCTTTCTTCAAAAATTGATAATGCCGCGCGTACTCTTCCTCCGGCATACAATACGTACAGCGGAAATTGCACCGGTCGATCACCGAAATCCTTAAATCATGAATGGCCCGGTGAAACACATCCTGCACCGTCTTAGGACGCGGATTACCGCCGCTCACCAACGATCGTTGTGAATTTGTGCTGATCCGTGTTGTTTGTCGGACAAATGTCATGGCTTGATTTTTATTTTTCGGTTGAGACCGTTTTGACCTTGTGCAAGGCACCATTCATCGTATGCCACGAAAGGCTGGCGCATTTCACCCGGGCGGGATAATGCCAGATGCCGGAAAAGATGGCTAATTTACCTAAAATGTTAGTTTCCGAATCCGATTTTAATTCTCCGATGATCAAACGATGGAATTGATTAAAGAGCGTCTCGGCTTCGCTCACGGTCTTGCCCTTCAGATTGACCGTCATCAGGGACGCCGACGCCTTGGAAATGGCACAGCCCGATCCCTCGAAGGCGATGTCTTCGATAATATTCTTGTCGTTGACTTTTAAAGCAACGGTCAGGTGGTCTCCGCACAGCGGATTATACCCTTCGGCAAAATGCGTCGGATTTTCCAGCTTTTTAAAATTGCGGGGCTTTTTGTTGTGCTCCAAAATTAATTCCTGATAAAGTTCGTCTTGGTTCGTTAATGTCATGCAAACACATCCTTCGCTTTGAGAATCGCTGCCGCCAGGACATCAATTTCTTCTTTGGTATTATAAAAGGCCAACGAGGCGCGAGCGGTCGCCGGAACATTGAATCGCTGCATCACCGGCATCGTGCAATGATGGCCGGTGCGGATCGCCACCCCTTCGCGGTCAACGAGCGTTCCCAAATCATGCGGATGGATGTCTGGCAGAATAAACGCCAGGATCGCCGCTTTTTCCCGTGCGGTTCCAATCAATTGGAGATCCGAAATTTTAGATAAAAGCTTCGTCCCGTACGCGAGTAATTCCTGTTCATACGTAAAAATATTTTCTAACCCAACGGCCTGCACATAATCGATCGCCGCCCCAAGCCCGATGACACCCGCAATCGATGGCGTTCCCGCTTCAAATTTATAAGGGAGAATATTGTAAGTCGTTTTTTCAAAAGTAACGGAAGCGATCATATCTCCGCCTCCTTCCATCGGCGGCATGGCGTTTAGATATTTCGCTTTGCCGTAAAGGACACCGACGCCGGTGGGCCCGAATAGTTTGTGTCCGGAGAACGCCAGAAAATCGCAATCCAGCTCCTGCACGTCCACTTTCAGATGATTGACCGCTTGCGCGCCGTCGATTAAGACCGGGACTTTCAAACGATGGGCAGCCGCGATCATTTTCTTGACGGGGTTAATGGTCCCCAACGAATTAGAAATATAAACCAGCGCGACAAATTTTGTTTTGGGATTCAGAAATTTTTCAAACTCCGGCATCATCAACTCGCCCTGATCGTTGATCGGAATGACTTTCAGCACACAGCCCTTTTCTTCGCACAGCATCTGCCAGGGAACAATATTAGAATGGTGCTCCATATGGGAGATGATGATTTCATCCCCTGCTTTTAAAAATGTCCGACCGTAACTTTGGGCCACGAGATTGATGGAGTTGGTCGTCCCTTTAGTAAAGATGATCTCTTCCGTTTTCTTGGCGTTGATGAAATCTCTGACCTTCTGACGGGCCGCTTCAAAATCCTTGGTGGCCTGCTCGCTTAAGAAATGGACCCCGCGATGGACGTTGGAGCATTCATTTTTATAATAGGTTTCCAGCGTTTCGATGACGGAGTTAGGTTTGAAGGTCGTGGCGGCGTTGTCCAGATAAACCAACGGCCTGCCTCTGACTGTGGTCGTCAGATTGGGGAAATCTTTACGGATCTTTTTGATATTAAAAGAGGTCGACATGGGTTTGCTCGTTTTTTGTTCTGTCTTAGCGGTTTTATTTTCTTTACCGTCATTGCGGGCCATCGCTGTTTAAGCGTGGTGGCTAAGCAATGACAAAAAAACGATTCAGCTTTAATCTTGAAAATATTCCGCCAAAAGCTTATTCAACTTGGCTACGATCGACTCATCGGCAATGCGGTTCAAGATATCATCGACAAAACCCCGCGCGAGCATTTCGACGGCCTGGGATTTCGGAATGCAGCGGGTCTGAAGATAAAAGATTTCGTCTTCATTCAGCTGCCCGATCGTAGCGCCGTGCGTGCATTTGACATCATCGGCAAAGATCTCCAATTGCGGTTTGGTATCGACCCGGCAATCAGGACCTAAAAGCAAATTCTTATTCAATTGATAAGAGTTGGTTTGCTGCGCTTCTTTTTTGACGAAAATTTTTCCGTTGAAAACCGCGCGGGCGGCATCGTATAAAATTCCTTTATAAAGTTGCGTACTCGTGCAGTTCGGCGGACGATGATCGACTGCGGTATGATTGTCGACATGCTGGTTTCCGTTGATCAAATACAGTCCGTTTAAGGTCGCGTGCGCGCCGGAACCGTTCAAAACAATATTCAGATTATTCCGGGTGATCTTACCGCCGGTCATTAACGAAAATGAATCGAGCTGGCTATCCCGTTCCTGCCAGACCCGGGTCGTTCCGATATGAAACGCGTTTTTGCTTTCGCCCTGGGCTTTGCAATACACCAGTTTGGCGTCTTGATCCAGCACGATATCGGACAAGGCGTTGGTTAGATACGTATCGTCGGAAAAAGACAAGTGGCTTTCCATCACCTGGGCTTCGGCGGACTTACCCAGCATGATCAGGCTGCGCGGAAACGAAGACACGCTTGATTTCACGGCGTCGGTCACATGAATGATATGGATCAGCGGTTTTATGACTGTTTTCGGATCAATCTGAACAAAGGCAACCCGATAAAGAAACGCTTTATTCAATGCAATAAACGAATCATCCTGATCCTGCGGATAGCGCTGCAACACAAAGGCCGCTTCTTTCTGACTGTAGAGCGCGGCGTCGTTGACATCGGCGACCTTGAGACCTTTGGGAAGTTTCTTTAGGTTGGATAACTCTTCGGAAAAAACACCGTTGATAAAAACCAGATTGATCTCTTCTTTCCTGTAATAGGCCTTGAGTTCTTTGAGTTGAGCCATTTTACTGGAATCGCTTGCGATCTGGAATTGATGCTCTTTGAGCGAAGCAACGTTGGTGTATTTCCACTCTTCCTCTTTAACCGTCGGGAGTCCCCGTTTGGCAAAACGATCCAGGGATTCTTTGCGCAGGTTGTAGGCCCACAGTGGAGATTCTTGTTTGACGAGGATTTCGAATTCCTTTAACCCGGAGATAAAAGAGAGCTGATCATTTTTGACTATCATGGCATTTCCTTATCATTACGACAACCAGTCATATCCTTTTTCTTCCACTTTCAACGCCAATTCTTTGCCTGCCGATTTCACAATCTTGCCGTTCACCAGAATGTGGACAAAATCAGGGACGATATAATTCAAAAGTCTTTGATAATGCGTGATCAGAAGGATTGCGTTCTTTTTACTTTTCAGCTTGTTGACGCCGTCCGCGACGATCCGCATGGAATCGATGTCCAGTCCGGAATCGGTCTCATCCAGGACCGCGAACCGCGGGTTTAAAATCGCCATCTGCAAGATCTCGTTGCGTTTTTTCTCTCCGCCGGAAAAATCAACGTTGACCGGACGGTTGATAAATTTTTCATCCATATCCAGGAGTTTCATTTTCTTTCTTAGATACTCATCGAACTCCAATGGGTCCATTTCTTCGGCCCCCTGATGTTTACAGATCTCATTAAAGGCCGCCCGCAAGAAGACCGATGAACTGACCCCCGGGATCTCAACCGGATATTGGAAAGCCAGAAAAATCCCTTCCCTCGCCCGCTCTTCCGGTTCCAATTCCAAAAGGTTGATTTTTTTGAAATTCACCTCATATTCGATGACGCCCTGCGTGACGCTGTAATCCGGATGGCCGGCGATCACCTTCGATAAAGTGCTCTTTCCGGAACCGTTGGGTCCCATAATCGCGTGAACTTCACCGGAGTTGATCTTCAGGTTGATCCCGTTTAAAATCGGGCTTTCATGAATACTGGCATATAAATCTTTAATCTCTAGCATGATCTAATACCTCTTTGTTTGAGGGATGATGTTTACCCATCGATAGAATTGGGGAGATAACACGGTGCAAAAATAATCAACCCACACTGCCTTCCAGTTTCATTTCTAAAAGTTTGATCGCCTCCACCGAAAATTCCAACGGCAATTCTTTAAAGACCTCTTTACAAAATCCATTGATGATCAACGAAACCGCTCCCTCCAAATCGAGACCGCGTGAACGCAGATAAAACATCTGCTCCGCGCTGATCTTCGAGGTTGAAGCTTCGTGTTCCAAAACCGCGGAACTGTTCTTCACTTCAATATAGGGGAAGGTGTTCGCGCTGCAGTTATTCCCGACCAGCATCGAATCGCATTGCGAAAAATTTCTGGCCCCGTGGGCGGTAGGCATAATTTTCACTAACCCACGATAATTATTATTGGAATAATCGGTCGAGATCCCTTTGGAGACAATCGTGCTTTTGGTGTTTTTGCCGATATGAATCATCTTGGTGCCGGTATCGGCCTGCATGCGGTTGTTTGTCAACGCAACGGAATAAAATTTTCCTACGGAATTATCCCCTTGAAGAATGACGCTGGGATATTTCCAGGTGATCGCCGCACCCGCTTCCACCTGGGTCCACGAAATTTTCGAATTCGTTCCGATACATTTTCCGCGTTTGGTCACAAAATTATAAATACCGCCGTTGCCGTTCTTGTCTCCGGAATACCAGTTCTGCACCGTCGAATATTTGATCTCGGCATTGTTCATGGCCACCAGTTCAACAACCGCCGCGTGCAATTGGTTTTGGTCGCGCGAGGGCGCGGTGCATCCTTCCAGATAACTGACATAGCTGTCGTCTTCCGCGATAATCAGGGTACGTTCAAATTGCCCTGAATCCGCGGCATTGATCCGGAAATACGTCGACAACTCCAGCGGACAACGCACACCTTTCGGGATATAACAAAACGAGCCGTCACTGAAGACCGCCGAATTTAACGCGGCAAAAAAATTATCCGAATGCGGTACAACTGAACCTAAATATTTTTTGATGAGCTCGGGATGATGCGAAATGGCCTCGGACATCGAACAGAAAATAACCCCGGCCTTGGCCAGTTCCCCTTGATGGGTTGTCCCGACCGAAACACTGTCGAACACCGCATCGACCGCGACGCCGGTCAAACGCTTTTGTTCAGTCAAAGGAATCCCCAAGCGCTCGAAGGTATTTAAAAGTTCTTTGTCCACTTCATCCAAACTTTTGAGGTTGGTTTTCTTCTTGGGAGCAGAGTAATAGCTGATGGCTTGATAATCAATCGGGCCGTATTTAAAATTCGGCCATTTGGGTTCTTTCAAGGTCTTCCAATGGCGGTACGCCTTCAGCCGCCACTCAAGCATGAAATCCGGCTCGCTTTTTTTCTCCGATATCATTTTAATGACTTTTTCACTTAAGCCCTTGGGAAAAGGTTCCACCTCGATATCGGTGACAAAGCCGTATTTATATTCACGATTGACTAATTCGTTTTCCTGGATCGGTTTAACCATGCTTCAACCTCTTCTCGACATTAATTGTGTTGTCCCTGGGATAAACCCTGTTCGATCGGCTTTGATTTAATGATGCGTTCTGCCGAGTTCTTGGATTCAATAAGATCTTTGATGCTGATTGTTTTAAAAAGCTGCCCGACTTTTTCGTTAAGATTCAACATCGGAGAAATAACGTTGCAAGAACCGGTCAGTTCGCAATGGGAAAATTTCTGATGAAAACAATTTACGATCTGAACCGGCCCGACAATGATGTGGGTCAGGGCGCTGAAGGTCACTTTGGAAAGGTCTTTCAAAATCTGATATCCGCCGTGAGCGCCGTGCTCCGCTTTGAGAATTCCATGCTGGGCCATGAGCTGTAAAACCCTGGATGTCGGATCAAACGGGACATGATACGTATCGCAAATCTCCTTCGCCGACGTTAACTGCCCGGGATAATTATGGCTCATGTGTTTGAGCGCGATCAACGCGTATTCCACTTTTCGGTTAATTTTAAACATCACTCTGACCTCAAAATGACTTAAGTTAAAGATGTAGTATAATCAAATTCCTATTTTATTGCAAGAACGAATACTTCATAAAAGAACTTATATAAAAGCAAAAAAAATTTACCTTTGGGGCGCTGAACAAAGCTGATCGATCTTGGCCGCGACAATAAAATCGTTTTGCGACAATCCGCCCAGAGCGTGTGTTGTGAGATCGATTCTTAAACGTTTGTATCCAGTCAAATGGAGATCGGGATGATGGTTTTCGCTTTCCGCGATCTGCGCGATTTGATTGATCAATGCGATGGCCGCCATAAAATTCTTTAACGTCAACTCTATAAAGATCGATTTTCCCGCTTGTCCTAATCGCCAGTCGGGAATATTTCTTAGAAGCGTATCCACTTGGTCCCGGTTTAAAGGTTTTCCAATCCCCTCGCAAGGCAGACATTTTTGTTGCGTTAAATTGGGATGTTCGCTTTTCATCATTTTCCTCTAATAAGTGCCTGCTTGGACGGAGATCGTGGGCAGATATTCTTCTCTGAGAATATTTTCAATGGCTTTCAATGTCCCCATCGTGGAACTAGGGCAGGAACCGCACGCACCCTGGTAGTTGACGGTCAACACATTGTCTTCTAAACTGATCACCTGGATATCCCCACCGTCGGCCTGCAGAGCCGGACGAATGGTCTGATCGAGAATCGCTTCAATCTTTTCGATCTCGGGCGTAACCGGAGTTTGAATCTTGGGAGCTGATTCGGTCTTAAAATTCGGGTTGTGGTCTTTGATTTTACTCAAGATGATGTTTTTGATCTGTTCTTCCAGGACATCCCAATCCCCTTCGCCATCTTGGGAAACCGTAATATAATTTTCGAAGAAATAAACTTCGGACACATGCGGGATCGTGAATAACGCGCGGGCCAGCGGGTTTGTGTGACATTCTTCCGCGCTTTTATAGGTCATCTTCCCTTCGGTCTTGACCAGCAGGTTTAAAATGAATTTTAACGCGTTAGGATTCGGCGTACCTTGGATATAGATATTGATATTCTCCATAATAACTCCTTATTACATGAGGCTCTTTCCGTCAATCTCGCAGTTTTAGTGTAGTTCAAATTCTGGTATTGTCAAGATTTAATTACTTCGTGAAAGAACTTATATAAACACCGTTTATTGGGAGTCTTTCCAGATGAGATTATGGCAGGAGGTAGCGGTCAACGATAAAGCGGGAAAACGGGAACGCACAGGTGAACGCCGGCGAAACGGCGTTCAAGATATGAACGCTCTGCCGGTCGCCTTCCACCACAAAATCCTGAACCAGGGTTAAGGTGGTCTTGTCCAAAAGCTGCGCCCGGATCCCGGGCTTAGTAAATTCCGTAAACCCTTCCGGATCGATGTTCCGGACCATCTGTTCTGCCAGGCTGATGAAATATTGTTTGTTATATTTTTTCGATTCCTCCCACGCCAGAGAACGGAAACCGAAGGCGTCCGAACAGAAAAGCTTGGCTTCATACCACAGGATCGACACAAATTCTTCCAGATTAAAATTCTTTCCCTGCGTATAATTTTCCCGCCATAACGCCGGGATGGCGGTCGGCCCGATCTTGATGTCGCCGTGAACGGTCTTGGTGAAATGAACGCCGAGAAACGGATTCTTCAGGTTCGGAACAGGATAAATGTTCATCTTGATATCGGTTTTATTTTTGGTGTACTTCAAATACAATCCCTTGAAGGGGATCATTGTGTATTTCTGTCCGAAACCGAAATCCTGCGCGATCTTGTCTGCGTAAAGTCCGCTGCAATTAACGACTTTCTTGCCTTCCATCGCGCCCTGGGTCGTTTCGATGATGTTTTGCTTTCGGGATAAATATTTGGTCTCAAAACTGAAATCAATACCGGCACGGTTGAGATCTTCTTTGAGATTCTGGCAGACCTGTTGTGGGTCGACACTCGCGGTGTCCGGAGAATACAGGGCCTTTTGATACGTTTTCACATTCGGATCAAGGGAGGCAGCCTCTTTCTCATTGATGATCCTGATGTCCGAGCCGTTTCGCTTTCCCCGCCTTTCCAATTCAAAAAGCTGGCCGAGCTCGTGGTCGTTCTGGGCCACAACGAGCTTTCCGCATTCGTTCATCGGGATATTTTTCGAACGGCAGTACGCCTTCATCGCCTGATTGCCGGCCACGGTAAATTGGGCCTTCAGGCTGTCGGCCGTGTAATAAAACCCGGCGTGCAACACTCCGCTGTTGCGCCCCGAGGCGTGATAGGCCACGTCTTTTTCCTTATCCACTATCAATATCCGAAAATTCTGCAGACGTTCTCGAAGGGTATAGGCGATCGTTAAACCGATGATTCCCCCGCCGATCAAAATAAAATCATATTCTTTTTTCATAAGATAAGGTTATTTTAGATTAAGGCCGTTCCATTGCAAGGGAATGTTCAAATTAAATCATAGATTGGGAAATCAGGAAAGACATTGACCTGAAGAAAAGATTTAAATACAATGACGGATGACATCAGAAAATCACTAAAAAGTTTTCAAGGATATCAAACGATGAACAAAAACCCTAAACCCCATTCTCACAACCATCCCTTTGTCATGGAAGCCGCTCCAAGGCGTTACGCCTGGTGTTCCTGCGGTGCTTCCCAAAAGCAACCCTTTTGCGACGGGTCGCATGGCTCAACCGGCATGTTTCCGGTGATCGTAGAAATTACGGAAACAAAAACCGTGGCCTGGTGCGGCTGCAAAGTCAGCGGCACCAAACCGTTTTGCGACGGATCACACAAAAAATTCAACGATTAATTTTGGAAAAATCTCAGAAGGAATTTTATTCTCTGGACAATAAAAATAATCCGATGTGCGCGAACAGATTGGGGATCAACTTTATTTCCTGGGCACCGTTGATGTTTTTTTCCTGTTCAATGGTGATGCCTTTGTCAGTGCAAAAATTCCGAAAATCTTTCAAACTCAAAAACCGCAGATTAGGCGTGTTGTACCACTGATAAGGCAACTCATCCGTCACCGGGACCCGTCCTTTAAAAAATATCTGCAGCCGCGCGTTGATGTGGCAGAAATTCGGAATCCCGACGATAACTTTCTTTCCAACGCACAAGGCCTCCAGGATGACCTTCTCCGGGTTTAAAACTTCCTGCAAACTTTCATTCAAGATCACGTAATCAAACCGTTTGTTAGAATAATCCATCAAGCCGGAATCGATGTCCGCGTGCGAGACCGTCAGTCCCTTCTCGATGCATTTATAAATCGCCTGCTCATTGATTTCAATTCCGGTCCCCCGGACGGATTTCTTCGCAATCAAAAGCGCCAACAGATCCCCGTTTCCGCACCCTAAGTCAAGGACTTTGGAGTTCGGCGCGATCATCTCCAGAATCACCTGATGATCAAATCGGCCTCCGGGATGTTGTTCAACTTCGGTCATTGATTTTTTCTTTGTGGATCCGGTTTAAAAAATGGCAAATCAGACGGGATTGCGCATCGATCTCAATCAAGAAGGCATCGTGGCCGTACGAACAATTGATCTCGCAGTCCGAGACATCCAGATCATTAGCCCGTAAAGCCTTCACCATCTCCTTGGATTGATAAGATGGATAAAGCCAATCCGAGGTAAACGAAATAACAAGAAGACTCGCCTTGACCTTTTCAAAGGCGGAAACCAGATTGCCATCCTCGGCCAGATCGAAATAATCCAAGGCCTTGGTCAAATATAAATAGGAATTGGCATCGAAACGTTGGACAAAACTGTCGCCGCGGTATTTTAAATAACTCTCGACCTCGAAATCATGCGAGAAATCAAACCCGACCTTCTCCTTCCCGATGAGTTTGCGCCCGAATTTTTCCTCCATCGATTTATCGCTCATATAGGTGATATGCCCGATCATCCTGGACAACGCCAATCCGCGGGCGGGAATCGATTTACCGTAATAATCACCGTTTTGCCAGTCCGGATCCGACATGATCGCCTGACGTCCCACTTCATGCAAGGCGATTTGCTGGGCGGTGTGACGCGGGTTGGTGGCAATCGCGATGACCGAGTGAACTAAATCAGGATACATGACCGACCACAACAGCGCCTGCAGCCCTCCCATGGATCCGCCGGCGGCGCAAAACAAATGCGGAATCCCCAGATGATCGATCAATCTTTTTTGGGCGACCACCATGTCTTCGATGGTGACCACCGGAAAACTCAAGCCGTAGGGTTTTCCGGTCTTCGGATTGATGGAAGCCGGGCCCGTTGATCCTTTGCAGCTCCCTAAAACATTCGAGGAGATAATAAAATATTTATTGGTATCAAACGCTTTTCCGGGTCCGATCATGCCATCCCACCAGCCGGGTTTATCGGAGTCTTTATGAATCCCCGCGGCATGGGCGTCGCTGGTTAAGGTATGAAAAATCACAATGGCGTTCGACTTGTCCTTGTTCAAAGTTCCGTACGTTTCGTAGGCCAAGGTGATTGGGCCGAGCTTAATGCCGCTTTTAAGGATTAACTCCTGAGGAGGTTCGGCAAAGTTATAAAATTTTGTTTCGACAACGCCAAGGCTGGATTGGTTCATGAGGTTCCCCGAATGAGTTTTATTCCATCTGATTATGGTATTTGTATCAATAGTCATACGAATTGCCAAATCTTATCATAGCTCTATAGTGAAGTCAAACGGACAGATCGCTTTTTGTTTATCCTAAAATTAAAATACGTAGTTGAAAATAAAAAGAAGTGACCGAAGCATTACGATGATTTTCGTTCGGTGTAGGTGAACATCGCCTCGATGCACTTAAGCGCCTTGAGGCGCACGGCCTCATCCAGGATGACCAAATCTTTCTGGGTCGGGTTCTTTAAGACGCGCAGGATGTCGGTGAGGGTATTGGATTTCATATAACGGCACAAGGTGCAACTCCCCACCAAACGTTTATGCGGCATCTCGACCTGTAAACGGGATGACAATCCGCATTCGGTAAGCATGAGAAATTCCTTGCCGCTTTTTTCTTTGAGCATATACTCCAGCATCTGGGCGGTGCTGCCAACAAAATCCGAATTCTGGATCACCTCGGGTCGACATTCCGGATGGCTGACCACCTTGACCTTGGGATACTCCAGGCGGATCTGCTGGATTTGTTCAGGCGTATATTCTTCATGGACGTAGCAGGTGCCTTCATAGTAGCGGATGTCCTTTTTGACTTTTCTCACCTTCATCTCAGCGATCAAATTTTTGCCCATGAATTTATCGGGCAGAAAATAAATCTTATTGTTCTCGATGCGCGCAACAACATCATAAACATTCGCGGAGGTGACACAGACATCGCATTCGGCTTTGACTTCGGCCGTTGTGTTGATATAGCAGACAAACGTGTAATCAAAAAATTTTTTACGCAGGTCCCGGACCTGGGCGGCGTTGATCGAATCCGCCAGGGTGCATCCATCGAGCGAGGCCGGAATCAAAACTTTCTTCTTGGGATTGAGGATCTGCGCGGTCTCCCCCATAAAACGCACCGCGGCAAAGACAATGATCTTGGCCGTCGTGGACACGGCGTCTTTGCTTAACTGATACGAATCGCCGACAAAATCCGCCACCCCGTAAACGATCTCCGGACTCACATAGGAATGAGCCAGGATGACCGCGTTTTTGTCAATCTTTAGCTGATTGATTTCATTAATTGCAGGAACCAACTCTGCGCATTTTTTAAGCGAGAAATGACAGACCGTGCCTCCCATTTTGATATGCTGCAGCTTATCAAAAAGGTCTTGGGCGGTCACGGTGGTGGCTGCCGATTTCTTTGAAGAAACATGATTCATCAAGACCTCTCAAGAAAGAGATTGAACACCCCTCCCCAACCCCCGGGGTTGGGGAGATAAAAATCAGGACGAGATTAGGGACAAATATATATCAAGTTGGGAATAAATTCAAGCCCGGTGTCATGCGCATCAAAATTGTGATATTTTTTTTCTGTCCTCAGATCACTCAAACAAACCCCAACGATGAAAAAATTCAATGAAGTAAGGCAAAAGCAACAAGACCCATCCGATCAAAACCATAAAAAACCCGGGGGTTTCTTCCGTGATATACGAAAACCGAATATTGAATCCCTTGGCCTTTCCCCAAACATCCCCGCACCAAATACATAACATGCCCAAGGAAAGTCCCAACGCAATCAAATTAGAGCCATACTGAAAAAACGGAATGAACACTACATACGATACCGCCACTAAAATCGATAGCGCTTTACTTTTGTGATCAGCAGCCCACTCAAAAGAATTTTTCATTTTTAAAGCGCCCAATTTAATTTTTTTATCTCAACCTCCCCCGGGTTGGAAAGGTTAATAGCCTAAATTCGGCGACAACCATTTCTCGATTGAGGCCACATCCATCCCTTTGCGTCTGGCGTAATCCGCCACTTGGTCCCGGCCGATCTTGCCGATCCCGAAATACTGCGACGCGGGGTGCGAAAAATAATATCCGGACACCGATGAGGCCGGAAGCATGGCGCAGCTTTCCGTCAGGCGGATGCCAGCGGAAGATTCGGCCTGAAGTAATTCAAAAATCGCCCGTTTCTCGGTATGATCCGGACAGGCCGGATAACCGGGCGCCGGACGGATGCCTTGATATTTTTCTTTGATCATGGATTCGTTGTCGAGATGTTCCTCTTGGGCATAGCCCCACAATTCCTTGCGCACCAGCTCGTGCAGCAGTTCCGCGAACCCTTCCGCCAACCGGTCGGCCAGGGCCTTAATCATGATGTTGTTATAATCGTCGTGATTACGATCGAATTCCGCGATGATCTTTTCCAGATTGATGCCGGAGGTCACCGCGAAAAGACCCAGATAATCTTTAACTTCACTTTCTTTGGGCGCAATAAAATCAGCTAATGCGAAATTGGGCTGGCCAGCGGATTTATCCGTCTGCTGGCGCAGCGTATGGACCACGGACAAAATTTTCGTGCGTTGATCATCTGTGTACAATTCGATATCATCTCCCACCCGGCTGGCTGGATAAAATCCAACGACCCCCTTCGCGGTCAATAATTTTTGGGACACGACACGCTTGAGCAAGGCCTCGGCGTCCGCGAACAACTTTTGGGCCTCGGGCCCGACCTTCGGGTCTTTAAAAATTTTCGGATAGCTTCCTTTCAATTCCCAGGTCTGGAAAAACGGCGACCAGTCGATGCGGGTTTGAATTTTATCAAGCGCAAACGAATCGAACACTTTTCGTCCGAGAAAAGACGGTTTCATCACAACGGTCTTTTCCCAGTTGATCTTCGGCGCGCGTTCGCGTGCTTGAGCGATCGTCAACAGCGGAATCCCCTGCGACTTATTCCGGTGGGCTTCGCGCAATTTTTCATATTTGGAATCCAGTTCCCTACGAAACGATTGTTGAACCTTGGTATTCAGCAAATTTCCGACGACCCCCACACTGCGCGAGGCATCCAGGACATGCGTGACACCACCGGAAAGATAATTCGGGGCGATCTTGACCGCCGTGTGCATCTCCGAAGTCGTAGCGCCGCCGATCAGCAACGGAATAATAAAACCGTTACGCTGCATTTCCTTGGCCACGTGGACCATTTCATCCAATGAGGGTGTGATCAAACCGCTGAGCCCGATGATGTCCGCCTTGGACTCGATTGCGGTGGCCAAAATTTTTTCGCACGGGACCATGACCCCCAGATCAATAATCTCGTAATTGTTACAGGCCAAGACAACCCCGACGATATTTTTGCCGATGTCATGTACGTCGCCTTTGACGGTCGCCATGACGATCTTCCCGGCGTGCCGGGATTCCGTG
>JAHFFY010000022.1 GCA_023247705.1 Candidatus Omnitrophota bacterium
TTTTTAAGTTCACCTTTCATGTTTTGAAGGTTTCCTCGGGTCCTGCCAGTAACCGTCACTTGACGAACCTTATCAGCTAACGCCAACGCGCAGGCACTGCCGATATCTCCCGTCCCGCCGACAACCGTTACTTTCAAATCCTTTAGGTCTTTTTCTAAAAGTTGTGCGGCCTTCTCTACTCCTTCAACCGCCAAGGCAGCGGTATATGTATTTCCCGTCGTAACGGGAATATCCACATCTTCATTGATTCTTCTCCCCAGCCTCTCTCCAACAATCGAAGTAAAGCCACCCAAAGTCACAATTCCCACGCCGGATTTTTCCGCCAACTTGCAGGCACGCACAACTTTTGAATAAACAGCTTCCAAATCGTGAGCAACCATGTCCGGGATAAACGTACAAAGAATAAATTGGCCATGCGTCGTTTCCCCTGTTTTGGATTTAAACTCTTTCATTTCATGCATTGTAAACGAAGGCGTCACGCGAAATAATTCGCTTAAAAATTCGATGGATGGTATTTTAAAACCAGGGTTCAGCATTTTAAAGCTCTCTACCATATGATTAAAGTTATAAAAATGCCCTAAAACACCGAAACCAGCAATTTTATCCTTATCCCCTTTTCTAAAACTCGCGTACCGTTGGGAGACTAACCTCTGTTCCACAGATTCAAGAATGGCCTCAAAATTTCTGGTCACTAATGGTTTTATGTACTCTGAGGTAAAGGCCTCAATACCAGGGATTCCCACGCTTAAATAAATTTCAACAATAATTTCTGTCCCCTGTGGATGTTCCCTGAATTGCCAATCCCCCCGAAATTCTTTCAAATCCCCTTCAATGGCTTTAAAATAAATAGAATTTTGATTTAAGGTAATCATATCTTCCTCAACCCAGTTTATGGGGAGACCATCGACCAGAATACGCCATTTTGTCTTTATGATATTGCGCGTTTTCTCAAGCACATCGACAGCTTTAATGGTCGGGACATACTGGGGGAATTCCCAAACCCTTGTGATCATGCGGATGACCCGCCACCGGGAGGCATGAACAACCCTGGAGATTTTAATTTGGAGTAATTTTTCGGTTTGCATTTTAGAATTTATGTCCGAATGTCACTAAGACAATATTGACCATATTCTTATAGGTGCCGTCCAGATTTGCCCCCAACGCGTTGCCAAAGGTATTGTCAATTTTGGCATCACTATAAAACAAGCCAGACCAAGCCAGATCAACCGTTGAATTGCTGGTTACCTGATACCCTGCCCCTAAGCTTGGGCCATACATATTGGATGCCGGCACACTGCTTTCAAAAGTTGTTTTGGGGATCGGAGATTGATCATAAAACCCTCCAGCCCTCAAAACTAATTTTTCACTCCACTGATATTCCCCTCCAAAACTATACGAAAAAACACTTTTCCAATCGTGGTCGGATGCCGTTAAAGCGTCCAATATGGATAATCGCGTCGGATCGGATTCATCGGGAAAATCAACATGCTCCCGTTCAATACTTGACCAATCCATCCATTCGACATCAACATTAAACCGCCATTTGTCATTGGGGGTAAGACTATAACCCACGGCCACACTTTGCGGCAATTTTAAATCTGCCTCAAAGGCCGTTGAATACGATGCCCCTCCAAAAATTGTCATGTAGGGAAGCGTCCCCGCATCGTTTAATCGATCAGCCGTGGCTGTACCTTTGTAATGGAGTTCGATCGGACTGCGGTAAATCAATCCCACCTGGTGATGTTCGTTGAACTTGTATAAGGTGGACAATGTGTAACCGACCGCCTCATCTTGGCCCTTTAACTGGGCATTGGCGTCGCTCCCCGGTAATTGATTGATCTGTTTTTCTTGGCTAAACTTGGAAATATCATAAATAACTCCCGCACCCAAGGAAAAATGTTCATTGAATTGGTAACTCGCCGTTAACGTATTGTCCACATTTTCCAATTCGCTATTGGTGGCGGAATAGGCGGAAAAACTGTCCTTGTTCCACGTCGAGGATAGCCCCCAATTGGATGTTGTCCCAAAACCAAACACCACATGATCAAGACCGAAATCACTGACCGCAAAGATTGCAGGCAAAAGAAATGTTTCCCGCTGCATTTGAGCTTTATCACCGCTGGGACTGGTATGGCTTGTGATGGGTTGAATAGCGGATCCATCTATTGAGAAATGCGTACTGCCTTTAAGCTGGGTTAAGCCGGCGGGATTAAAAAAAACGGCTGAAGGGTTATCTGCTTCACCTGTAAAGGCATGCCCCTTCCCAGCCGCTTCAGAATCAATCGCGAAGATCCGAAATGCCCCTGACCCTGCCGCCATTACCGTTGAAACTGCTGAAAACATGATGAATGCAACAGTGAAGCCGATTTGACTGATTTTTTGTAACATAGGTGTCTCCTCTTATCCGTTGAAATAACATTTTTAAGCCACCCTCCCATGTTCAAATCTAAGTGAAATCAGTGACCCAAATTTCGTTAATCCCGGCTTCTCAGTTTAGCCAGCAAATTCAGGATTTCCATATACAACCAAATCAGCGTCACCATCAACCCGAAGGCGCAATACCATTCCATGTATTTCGCCGCGCCCTGTCTGGCTCCTTGTTCAATAAAATCAAAATCCAGGATCAGGTTTAACGCCGCAATCCCCACAACAACCAGGCTGAAACCAATGCCCACGATGCTGTTTTCATACATAAACGGTAAATTCCGGTGAAAAAATCCCAGGATGAAATTCATGAGATACACAAGGGCAATCGCGCCGGTGGCGGCAAAGACGCCCATCTTAAATTTTTCCGTGGCGCGGACAATCCCGGTCTTGTAAAGAAAGAGCATCGAAAACAGGGTGCCGAATGTTAAACCCACCGCCTGAATGGCGATCCCGGGAAAACGCATTTCCAAGACCGCTGAAATTCCACCGAGGACAAATCCCTGGCAACCCGCGTATACCGGAGCCGCAAAAGAACTCCATTCTTTTTTAAACATCATGATCAAAAAAGCAATAATACCAACAACAAACCCGCCCATAATAAATGGGGCAACCGCCGTTAAAGATTGCGAAGACGCCTCTTCGAACGGTCCCGCGGGACGCATCAATTTTCCCCAGACCCAAAACGCCGACATCAACATAAAAGTCAGTAGAATAAACGCTTTATTAACTGCTCCCTGGACGGTCATCGGTTCCGACACCCCATCGGAACGCGATTGACTAAAAACATTTTCATTTAATACAGGATTAGAAGATTTCATATCTTGATCCTCCTTTCAAGGCTGGAGCCATTATAAAGTGGTTCGCTAGTGTTTGGCAAGCAAAAAAGGACAACCTTTTTGCAATACCCGTTTATCGTTGATTGTGTCTCATGGTTCGGCCTTTTTCGATTACAGAAAGGTGAGAATCCGAGGTTAAAAACGTTTTTTTTGAACTTTCCCCTTTGATATTTTTCAATTTAGACCTTGAAACGATCAGGACAAAAGCGAGTCACGTTAAACAAGCCGCAAGTCACGACCTATCTCATTGCCACCAAACGAATGGCCAGTTGCATGGTCAAATTTGTATAAATCCCAGCGATGATATCGTCCATCATGATCGCGATTCCTCCAGGCATCGTTTCAAATTTATTGACCGGATAAATTTTGAACATATCAAAAGCACGAAACAAAAAGAAGGCAGTCAAAACAACCGGTAGGTTTAACGGCAGCATAAAGAAGGCGATCATCACCCCCGAAACTTCATCAATGACAATACAGGACGGGTCTTTAGCTCCAACGAGTGTCTCCATCCGTTCGCTCACCCAAAATCCCAGCCAGGTCACGATCCCGAGGAGTAGAACATAAATCACCAATTGTTCTCGTAAAGCAAAATAAAAAAGCGCCCCAATGATACTCGCGGCACTTCCCGGTGCCATTGGAAGGTATCCCACGTAGAAAAAAGTGGCCAATAGTTTCACCCAATTATTCATCGAAGATTAACTTCTTGTTCTTCCAGAAATAAGAAAATCCGGATACAACCGTCAATCCGACCGTGATCAGCATCAGGATATCGATACCGGCCTTCCCCCACATCTCAAACTCCGGTGTCCAGCGGTCAGAACCATGCAAGGATTGTTTAACCAAAAGGAAAGCTAGGATAAAAAAGATCACCATCATCTGCGAAACGGTTTTGTGCTTCCCCGCCCGTTCGGCGGACAAAATCTTTCCTTTACTCATCGCAAAAAGGCGCAATCCTGTGATCAAAATTTCACGGCCAAAAATAAACAGGACCATCCAGATCTCAACCAGATGCATACGCACAAAGCTCAAAAGGGCAGCCAAAATAAGAAATTTGTCCGCGATCGGATCCATGAGCTTACCGAAATCGCTGACCAGATGATATTTTTTGGCGATATATCCGTCGCAGAAATCGGTCACCGCGGCCAGACCAAAAACAATACTGGCCACTGTCACATACACCAGCCTTTCTTGGGAAATAAAATAGATAAAAATAAAGGTGAGGATAATCCTGAGAATTGTCAGTTTATTGGGGAGGTTCACAACAGTTCTCCGGCAAGATCATATTCATAGGTATCGGTAATCTCAACCTGAACAAAATCTCCCGGATAGAGAGCTTTTCTGGAATGGACATAAACCAATCCATCAACTTCAGGAGCGTCATATTCGCTGCGCGCCAAATAAAGATCTGGTTCATTGTTAGGCTTCTCATCAATCATGACCGTCAGCCTTCGTCCTAAAAATTGTTTTTGGGTTTCTAATGAAATCTCTTGCTGTTTCGACATCAAAGCATCTAATCGTTGTTTCTTGATCTTAGCCGGGACCTGATGGGAAAGATCATAGGCCGGAGTGCCTTCTTCCCTTGAGTAAACAAAAACCCCGGCGCGTTCAAACCGGCTTTGTTCGATAAACCCCAAAAGCTCGCGGAAATCCGCATCGGTCTCTCCTGGAAATCCGACGATAAATGTCGTCCTAAGACTCGCGGACGGAATGTTCTGACGGATCTTTGTGATTAGATTCTTGGTTTGCTGGGTCGTGATGCTGCGATGCATACTGGTCAAAAGATGATCGCTGATGTGCTGCATCGGCATATCGATATAATTGCAGATCTTTTTCTCGTTGGCGATCACCTCAATCAATTCGTCGGTCACATGCGCCGGAAAGGCATACAATAACCGGATCCATTGAATATTTCGGGTTGCCTGAACGATCTCTTTCAAAAGCCTCGCCAAACTTTTGGTCCGATAAAGATCCATCCCGTAAGCGGTGATGTCCTGACCGATGATGTTGATCTCTTTCACGCCTCTGCGGTCCAGTTGTTTGATCTCGCTTAAAATGGATTCAATCGTGCGGGACGAAAATTTTCCCTTGATCCGGGGGATCGCGCAGAAACTGCATTGGTTGAAACAACTCTCGCAAATTTTGACATAGGCAAAATGCGCAGGGGTCAAAGAATATTGGGAGGGCATACTGTCTTTGGGAAGCGTCGGAGTCCCGATAAAGGCGTCCACCTCCGGCAGTTCTTTAATTAATTCGCTGCTGTAACGCTGCGCCAAACATCCGGCGACAATCACTTTCTTGAGCTTGCCCTGCTTTTTAAGTTCCAATAACTCCAGAATAACATCCACCGATTCTTTCCGGGCATCTTCGATAAACGAACAGGTATTGACGATCGCAATGTCGGCCTGCTCAACCTCAACAATGCGATGACCGTTTTTTTTCAGCCGGCCTAAAATCATTTGAGAGTCGACGAGATTACGGGCGCAGCCGAGATTGATGACCCCAACCTTATAGCTGGCGCTCTTGCGTTCTTCCAGAAAATCCTTCGTTGTTCGTGTTCTGGCGAATAAAAGCGATTTGCGCGTTGATTTTACTGACGCGTTTCTTTTATTTTTTAACTGATAAACCATTTTTATTGATGACCACTTTCTTGGCGCCACGGCCGTCCCGGCCTAAGACACCGATCATTTTTCCGTTCACTTCAAATTCTAACTGATCGATATTTTTTCCGGAGAGTTCAATCTCTTTGTCAGCTGACCAGGTTTTGGTCACACCTTTTTTAAAAATAGCCTGAAAAACCACAGCACCATCCACCTTGACTAAGAGCCAGTTGTTCTTTTTGGCCCTGATAGAGACTTGGATACTCTTTTGTAAGGACTGATCCCCAACAGAACTCATTGCGGATGGCAGGGCAGCGCCGGATTCGGTTTGTTGATCCACCACACCTGCATCGGTGATGTCCGGTTTGGATTCGACAGACGAGACGACCTGTGAGACGGCCTTGGGAGATGAGACAACCGGAATGGATTCTTTAACAATTTTTTCTATTTTCGGTTTGCGCGTATCTTTGGCAACGTTGATTTTTTCCACCTTCTCAACCGGCGCTTTTTTCTTTTGTAAGGACATATGCTGTTTAACACAGCCGACGAATTTAATCATAAACAAAGAGATGACCAGAACACCGATGACCTTTCCAGCTAGCAGTAACCGTTCCGGGGTCACATACTTTTCTAATTTTTTCTGAAATTGATATTGATCTGGATGGACGATGGTATTTTCATCCGGCGAATCGTGAGGGACTTTTTTACCGAGAACATTCTGAGGCATATATTCTTCGCCTAAGATCTCCTTTAAATCCATTTCAAGATACTGGGCGTAGATTTTGAGAAATCCTTTCTGGTAAAACGGAGACAACGTCCGGGTGGTATAGCCCTCTTCCAGGGCACGCAGGGCATCGATGGGAATCTTGGTGCCTTCATGAATGGTTTCAAGAGACAGCCCCTTGGCCTCCCGGGTCTTTTTTAGCAACAATCCTTTGGGAAAAATCTGTTCGTTATCCATTTTCTTTGGGATTCATATGCTGCACGAGCCACTCTTCACGGTCGACTAAAATATCCCGCGGTTTGCTTCCGCAATACGGGCCGACAATACCGTTTTGTTCCATGAGATCGATCAGCCTGGCCGCACGCGTATAACCTAAACGCATCCGTCTTTGAAGAATCGACACCGAGGCCTGGTTCGTTTCGATGACCAGTTTAACCGCCTCGTCATACAATTCATCTTTTTCGCCTTCCGCCCCTCCTGCTGAACCGGGCTGTTGTTTAAGGATCGTATCGTCATAGGTTGGGTCTTGCTGGGTCTTGATAAAATCAATAACTTTCTGAATCTCGCTGTCCGAGACAAAACCGCATTGTCCGCGCGTTGGTTTCGGGTCTCCGGGTTTCATAAATAACATATCGCCTTTTCCCAAAAGATTTTCCGCCCCGTTCATATCCAGAACCGTGCGGGAATCCACTTTGGAAGCAACTTTGAACGAAATCCTCGCCGGAAAATTTGCTTTGATGACACCGGTGATGACATCCACCGACGGCCGTTGCGTGGCCAAAATCAGATGAATACCGACCGCGCGAGAAAGCTGAGCCAGCCTGGTGATCGCACTCTCGATCGTCTTGGCCGAGACCTGCATCAAGTCCGCCAATTCATCAATAATGATGACAATATAAGGCATCTTATGCCCTTTGGCATGATATCCCTTGATATTTCTCACCCCTGACTTGGCCAGCTGTGAATAGCGCGACTCCATCTCCCCCACCACCCAATTGAGCGCGGCCGAAACTTTTTTAGGGTCCGTCACCACCGGACAAAGAGAATGCGGCAGGGCGTTATATTGGGTCAACTCGACCATCTTGGGATCGACCATCAAAAATTTGACTTCGTCCGGTGACGCGTTAAAAAGCATCGACATGATGATACTGTTGACGCAAACCGTTTTGCCTGCTCCGGTCGTCCCGGCAATCAAAAGATGCGGCATTTCGCTTAAGTCGGCGACCATCGGTTTTCCAGAAATATCTTTACCCAGAGCTAGCATCAGTTGCTGACTCGAACCTCTGAATTTACTTTGAATCAACACATCTTTTAAATAAACAGCACTCGTGGCGCCATTAGGAACTTCGATCCCGACCCGATTTTTTCCCGGGATCGGAGCGACGATTCTCACGGTCTGCGCGCGCATCGCCAACGCGATATCATCGGACAGCGTCGTAATTTTCTGGACCTTAACTCCAGGCGCCGGTTCCAATTCATAGCGGGTAATCACCGGACCCCGCTCAATATCCGCAACCCGCGCGCTCACGCCAAAATCCGACAAGGTTTCTTCAAGCACCTTGGCGCCGCTGACCAAATCTTCCTGCATTTTTTTGGAGGAAACCACCGGTGAGGTTTCCAATAAATCCAATGGTGGGATATGATACTCACCGACAATTTTGGGTTTTTCATTCTCCAGCGCGGGCTTTCCTGTTTTTTCTTCCGGGTTCGCGATACGGATCTGGGGTTTCGCAGGCGCCGGCTTCTGTTCTTCTTTAATTCCTTTGGCTTCAATTTTATTTTCCGGTTTCTTCGCTTCAATTTTTTCGTTGTCTTTATCCGGTTTTGATGGAGACTCTTCGTCATCGATTTCTTTCACAGCGGCTGATCTTTTGATCAGTTCCCGAATACGCTCTTCTTTATTTAGTTCGGGCGTCGGTTGCTGAGCTTTCTTGGCGACAACCGGTTTGACATTAACGATTTTTTGTTTTTTAGCGAATATTTTCTTCCGGGCAACAATCAAGAAATCTTTCACCTGTTCGACAATTCTGAAAATAAAAGGTGACACCAAAAATTCGCCGATCAGGATTAAGGTCATAGTTCCTAATGCGAAAAGGATAATGTAGCTTCCGGTCCGCCCCAGATACTGGATAAGGAAATTCGAAAAAACAAGCCCGATCAATCCACCGCGTTCAAAACGCTCGGCTGAACTCTGCGGTCCGGTCATGGCAAAGAGTGCGCCGAGAACGGAAAACAAGACGCTGAAACTGACAAATTTGGCGAAAGAAAAACTCAAATTTCGGGAAGAAAATTTATTCCAGCTCCAGAAAAAAAGAAAAAGGACAATAAAAAAAGCACTGTATCCGATGATAAAAAACAAAGAACCGGCGACATAGGCGCCGACGATTCTTATTAAATTTTTTGCTGGGATATTAGGTTGGGAAGTATACCAGGAAAGATCTTCCGGGATAAATGATACAAGACTGGCCAGTAGGATCATTGCCCCTGAAAGAACAATAATGGCCTTGATCTCATCAATATATTGACGTTTCATTCGGCTTGTTTCTTGCTTAAATTCAAACGTTTCATTTGATCTATTTCAATCAGTTTGACTTTAAATTCATCTCCTACTTTAACAACAGCATTAACGTCCTTGACGTACTCTTTGGACAACTCAGACACATGCACGAGACCTTCTTTGCCCGGTAAAAACTCGACAAAGGCACCAAAGTTCATGATGCGTTTTACTTTTCCCATATAGATTTTACCAACCTCAGGGACCTCGACCATCCCGCTGATAAACCTTACCGCTTTATCCATCGCTTCTTTGTTGGCGGAAGAAACCAATACGGTTCCATCATCTTCGATATCAATCGCGGTGACACCCGTTTCTTCGATGATCTTACGGATGGTCTTTCCCCCCGGACCGATGATCTCTCCGATATTTTCCTGACCGACATGGAGGGTCGTAATACGCGGGGCGTAGCTGGAAAGCTCCTGGCGCGGCAAAGCAATCGCCGCATGCATTTTATCTAATATAAAAAACCGGGCGTCTTTCGCTTGATTAATGGCTTTCCCCATCAGATCAAGATTAATGCCCTGAATCTTCAAATCCAATTGAATGGCGGTAATCCCTTTACGCGTGCCGGCGATTTTAAAATCCATATCGCCAAAATGATCTTCCAAGCCCATGATATCGGTTAAAAGAACGGATTCTTTCTCTCCGGTGATGAGTCCCACCGAAACTCCTGCCACCGCGGCCTTGATCGGGACACCGGCGTCCATCAAACACAACGTTCCGGCGCAAACGGTCGCCATACTCGAGGAACCATTCGATTCTAAAATTTCTGAAACCACTCTGATCGTATAAGGAAATTCTTCTTTTAAGGGAAGAACGGGACGGATCGCCTTCTCGGCCAAGGCGCCATGTCCGATTTCCCGTCGGCCCGGTCCGCGCATGGGTTTTGTTTCCCCAACGCTGAAGGACGGAAAATTGTAATGCAGCATGAATGTTTTGTACGATTTCCCTTCCAACGCCTCAATCATCTGCTCATCGGTACGGGTCCCTAATGTCGCGACCGACAAACTCTGCGTTTGACCCCGCGTAAACAGACTGGAACCGTGTGTTCTCGGAAGAACATTCACCTCGCAGGAAATGGGACGAATATCTTTATAACCCCGACCGTCGGCCCGGCGTTTTTCCTCAAAGATAACGCGGCGCATTTCGTCATATTCTATTTGTTCCAAGGCCGCTTTAATATCATTAACCGTCACTTCGCGGTCATTGGTTTTATAAGTCTCAAATGGACTCAAATCTTTGGTTAAATCTTTTAATAATTTGTTAAATCCATTCTTTCGTTCTTCTTTGTCGGCAATGCGGTAGATCTCGGCAAGCTTGGGCAAGGTTAATTCTTTCACTTTCTTGAGAAGACCCGGATGAGAAACATACATCTCAACTTGTGCCTTCTTCTTTCCAACCGATTTAGCCAATTCTAACTGAATCTTCCGGACCGCTTGAAGAGATTCAAATCCAAAACAAAGAGCATCAATCACCTTGTCTTCCGGTAATTCATGCGCTTCCCCCTCGATCATAATCACGCCATCCTTTAACCCAACTAAAATCAGATCCAACGGGCTTTGTTCCCGCTGCTGATAACTCGGATTAATCACATATTGCCCATCGACAATCGCAAGACGAACAACCCCGATCGGTCCTTCAAACGGAATATCAGACACGGTCAACGCGGCGGACGCACCAATGGAAGCCAACACATCAGGATCATATTCGCCATCACTGCTCAAAACGGAGGCAACAATCTGAACTTCATTAAAAAAGCCTGCGGGAAATAACGGTCGGATAGGACGATCAATCAATCGTGCGGAAAGTATTTCCTTTTCAGTCGGACGGCCTTCTCGTTTAAAAAAACCTCCCGGAATACGTCCCGCTGCATATGTTTTTTCTTGATATTCGACCATGAGAGGGAAAAAATCGGTCCCCTCTTTAACATCTTTTGACATACACGTTGTGACTAAAACAATCGTTCCACCATACGTAACTGTTACAGCGCCATTCGCCTGTTTGGCAAATTTTCCACTTTCAATAATTAAATTCTGGGCACCATAGGGTATTTCAATTCGCCCTAGATTCATAAGTTTTTCCTCATTTACGTAAATTGAGTTTATTTAAGATTTCTTCGTACTTTTTGGGGTCTGCTTTTTTCAGGTAGGTTAAAAGACGTCTTCTTTTACCAATCATCATCAATAGACCTCGGCGAGAATGAAAATCTTTGTGATGAACTTTAAAATGTTCGCTTAGATAATTGATTTTCTCTGTCAAAAGTGCAATCTGCACAGAGGGCGATCCCGTATCTTTACTATGAACTTTAAAGTTATCAATAACTTCGTTTTTCTTTTCCTTAACTAATACCAATTTATCCTCCTTAACCTATACTTAAGCTGTTTATGATTTGCTTTCTGCTGAGCTTTCTTTTCGATAAAATCACAAGGCCATTGGATGTGTCATTTAACTTACTGTGAAAAAGCTCAAAAACCCGAAAACGCATAGCCATGAATCAAGCAAGGACACACATCATGCAAATTTTTTCCGCCCGAAGGGGCAAAAGATGAGATTCAATGCGATTACATCTTTTGGGTTCAAACGTGGGTTATTATACTATTAGCCTGCGCTATAAGTCAAGACTAAAGATCGGACTTTATAGCCGAATATCCTCGATCATCTTAATTTCCTTATCCGTAATGATGACAAATTTGTAAAGTATATAGTCGATATAGAAATCTGGCAAGAATTAGTTTCCTGGCTCATCCGCTTCCTTCCGGCATCAAAAACCTTCCTCCCTTTATTTTAAGGATGATCTGTATTGCGTTTGAGCTGATAGATCCGCGCGGTCTTCGTTTCCTTTTTCACATGATAATGCAATTGGATATAATCCACAACCGCATCATAAAACTCCTTATTCTTCGGTCTTTTGAAGTAAACACTAAAAAAATTTTCCGGAAGATTTTTGGTCAGGACCGCATAATTCGGTCTTTGGCGGATCAAATCACGCAACAACTCTTGATGCCAATCATCGTTGAACCAGGAGAGTGTCACGACCGGAAAACGCCCCACAAAGGGCCGATCCACCATAAAGCTATAGACGCCCAGTTCCGGAAACATAAAAACCTTCTCGCCGGGTGCGGTGTGTTCTTGGATGAATGTGGTGATTGTTTCGACTTCTTGGGCCTGTTCCAAAGGCACCGTCATCCCCCTGGCTCTGGCCAAAGTCAATTGTTTGGTCTTGATCTGGGACAAAGGAATCAATTTTCCCGTATTCTTCCCGAAGAGACGATAACAGGCATATTGAAAAGGAAAAAACCGTTTGTTATACCGCTGAATAGCGTAACCTAAAGAAGAACATATTAAAACAATCAAAAAAATATTTCCAAATGGGATGCGCACGGCTCTTGGTTTTATGTTCTGACGAAAAGAATTGGCCCAGACGGTCATTGCATCATACAAAGAGTTTAAAGACAACACCTGCTCTGGCCTCTTCCATAAACAAATCTCCTCAAAGACCCAAAAAAGCAAAATCTTTTCCGGCTGCAAGGCCATCTCAAATTGAGAAGCCCAAATATTCCGGAAAGCGCTAACATACAGGACCACCCCATAACCCGCCAAACAAACAACACTCAAATGATCTTTCGAAAATTGCCTCTTCTTAACCCTATAGATCAGATAAACGATCATCATCAAATAAAAATAGGCTGGTGTCAGGTGCTTAAAATTATCATGCGCTGGGTTCAGCATCACACCGAGAGCTTCTAAAATGTTCCTGGGCATAGGAACCACCTGATGGATATCCATAACCGTTTGCATCTTCGTTAATACAACATAAACTGAACGCATATAGTCCATTAAAGAGTTGGTCTCAATCATATAAAAAATATACGGGATAGAAAAAGTAAGCATCCCCAAGAAATAAATCGTCGAAGCCTTCTGGATAAGCCGTTGATCATGAATCTTCATCAGGTAAGAAATGAGCAAAGCGATGCTAATCCCGGTGATCGCACAGACACCGATCTCAACACTGGTAAAAAAGCAGAGGCCAGACAACAAACCAGCTCCCCAGATCCAGAGAAATCGTTCCTTTTTTAAAAATCGAATCGCCATCCATATAACCATCAAGCCCAAACCATAACGAAACCCTCCCCAATAAGTAAAAACCACTCTGGGAAAAGTTCTCGCGATGAGAACAGGAACCATAATGTATAGAATTAATCTGCTGCGATAAATTTGCATCGCAATGAAAACACAGATTAATAACGTCAAGACCGTCCCGACATAAAAATAAACGGACAAAACCGTGATATTTTCTCCCCAAATGGACATCAAAAAAGCCGGGACATATATTTCGCCCGGCCCTCTTAGATAAAAAAAATCTCGATATGGAATAGCGCCGTGCAAGACGGCATCAATGGCGGGTAAATAAAGCCCTAATTCATCAAATTTAATCTCTCCATAAAGGAAATAAGGATGGAAGGTAATTAAAATGGTAAAAAAAGACAAAAAAATACCGTCGAAAAACGAGACACGATTGTTTTTCAATGGCATCTCTGCTCTTTCATAGAGTCTACGAATTTGTCTCGGAGGGAAAAATTTTGGGAGAACATTTCAATTGCTCAAAAGATTTTTTACAACTATACTTGATTTTGATGAATAATCTTTTTATCATTATAGTTATCATACTAGGTGTCGCGTGGGGCGCTTCGTTTTTTCTAGGCGTCGTTAAAAAAAGCTTCAAGAACTCTCCCTCTTCTTCTATCCAATCCGAACAGCTTCAAACCCAACAAAAAAAAATGGCCCAAGACACCGAAGATCAACGAAAACGGCTCATGGAAAACTATAAACAACGGATCGAAGATTCCCAAAGATAGACCTCATGCTTCTAATGTTCTTTCGCTTGAAGAATACGCGTCGTCATTTCCTCTTCATAAAGAGATTGTATCAATTGTATTTTTTTCTTCCCCAAAAAAAATCCGATTGCTTCTTCAATCGCCGATAAACGATTGGACAAATAAACGTAATTTGGATGCGGTAATCCTAAAATCGCATCCCGAAATTTGCTTTGTTTGAAATCCCCCTCTTTTTTCTTCATATACTCTTTAAAATCATCGATCAATCCCTGATAAGACGACTTGATCTGAGGCTCCACCTGCGCTTTCGCTATACGTTTTAATATATACTCATCAACCATCAACTGAGTAAACTTGCGGTCAATCCGATCGAGTTCTTCTTTGGTGGTTTTGTAGCACCAGATCAAATACCGTTGGATCAAATTCTTTTCCGCGGGACCGATTTTCCTTTGACTGGATAGATTCCTGTTATTTTTGGAATTTTTCATAAAGGATCCACTTGAACGATCATAATAATTTTTATTCAGTTGGACTAACTGACGGTGGTGGAGGCGGTAGTGGAGGCGGTGGTGGTGGCCCTCCTCCCCCTGCTCCAACAGGGGGAGCAACAGGAAGAGGCGAATTAGCCAAAGCCTCTAGCTCCTCAACGGGCGCATTCATGACCCTTTGAACCTTATTCCGTACAGGACCAAAAGGATTTAAGACAACAATGAAAACAGCAATCGCTGCTGTCATAAAAAGAAGATATTCAATAACGCTTTGTCCGGGTTTTTTGTTATTCATTGCTCTGCGACTTTAAATTGTTTTTAAAAAACATGTAACTGGAAGGGACATCTTAATTTTACTAAACCATATATTGTCACCTTAAAAATATAACATATTGCTCCAAACTACACAATCAAAATACCGGAAAGAAAATTGCAAAGAAAAATTATGGAACCCCACAGCCATGTTCATGGTACAAAAAGAATTCCATCTAAATTACTTTATATACCTTATCTCCCACTTTCGCCGGTTTAGCCAATTTCAAACCAACCAGTTGATTTTTCCGCGCAACGGAGACATCACAACTCTCAATTTGTAACGATTCGGCCTTTTGGCTAAACTGATGATCCTTCCCCATAATCAAGATTTGATCCCCCAATCTTAGTTGATCCCGATCCATCCGAACGACCCCCACCTGAATTTTTGAAAAGAAATGAGTGATTTCTCCTAGACAAATCTGGGGCTTGTCCACGGGCAACGGCTTTTTTGGTTTAGGGCTAACCTGGGAACCATTTGGGAAAGATAATTGCGCAGATCGGAATCGCCGATTCTTGCCGGAACTTGCGGCACGGTTCTTTTTTCCGTTGGATGCCGATCGCTTGGCGATTTTTTTTCGTTTGGGAGATGTTTTTCTTTTTTTCGATGCAAATATTAAAGAAACTCTTTTTCTCTTATGCGTTTTCGTTTGCCGACGCGTCCTGTAAGAAATTTTCTTTTTACGAGAGGAAGGGCTCTTCTTCCCGAAGAATATTTTCTTCAAGACACGAATGACCTTTCTTAGAATTGCCATAAAAGATATTAGAGGGTGATTTTATCTGCGATATCGGAGATGAGCGGGAGTTTTACATACTGGCCTCTTAAGGCCTCGATCATCCCCCACAAAGAAAGGATCCCCAGCACAAATATAAACGGCCGGAAAATAATTTCAATAATAACGCTGATGACAAACACAGCCACTTCGGCAACAAAAAGAACAAGCCCTTGCTTGGCGTGGGATAAAACGAAATTATTTTCTTTTTTGAAGATCAACGGAATAATGCAAAAAATTGAAATATAGGATAGGACTGCAAAAATTTTTCCTTCTAAAACTTGAGTTTCGTTTTGTTTCTCACTTGTGGCCATTCGATTTGACCTCGATCAAGGAATTGACGTCTCCGAAAGAATTTCTCTCCTGAGCCGGATTAAGCGGGTCTTCTCTCCATTTTCCGTCGACAATAAACTGATATTTGTAGATCCCGGGATTTAAAACGACCTGAACTTCCCAGCGACCGTTTTGTTTATTCATCCGATATGCTTCCTCAAGGGCCCAATCATTAAAACTTCCGGTAACATAAACCGAACTGGCTTCCGGGGCCTCCAGACTAAAAGATGTTTGCAGAATGTTTTTGGTCTCTTCTTTCACCAATTGCTTCATCTTGGCAGAAAGACCGGTTCCGACGGTCGTCTTTTCTCCTGTTTCCGCAATGATGATTTCCCGTGATAACGAAAAATAATCTTTCGCTCCTCGACAGTATTTGTCATACGTCACAACCGTTTCACCCAAAACCGCTGATTCTTTTAGCTTCACATTGACATGTATGATTGTGTCAAAAAGAATATCTGCGAATTGTTCTTTAATCTTGGATAACATCGAAAAAGAATGGCGTAAACGAGAATCAAACATCGTGATTAAGACACGGGAGGTCACCGGGTGGTTCAACCGGTCTTTGATCAAATTAACGATGTCCATGAGATGTTCAACCCCCTGCAGGGAAAAGCGACTGGTTTCGACTGGAATGATGACTTCCTGGCTTGCCCGGATCGCGTTGACCGTAAGAAATCCTAAACTGGGCGGACAATCAATCAGGATGTATTCGTATTTCCCTTTCTGGGTTGATATAATCTCGGTCAGTTTCAATTCCCGGCCGATTTCATCGGCCAATTCTTGTTCGAGCGTTCCAACCAGGATGTTGGAGGGAACAATATCAAACTTTCCTTCGACGGTAGTAATGATATCGTCTAATTTTAATTTTCTGGGGGTCAGTTTTGAAATAACGTTATAAATACTGTTCGGGGAATTGATATTTAAACCCAGAGACGCGTGGGCCTGAGGATCGAGATCGATCAATAAAGTCTTTTTGCCATTAATGGCTAAGGCACAAGCTAAATTAATTGCCGTTGTTGTTTTACCACATCCACCCTTTTGGTTTGCTATTGAGATAACTCTCATCGTTTATTCCCCCTCCTTACTCTGGTCTTAGTTATCAATCCCTCAACAGGACAACTCTCCTGTTTCCATCAGTGTTTATCGAGAGAAACAAATATTATCGACTAAAACAATTCCTCTTTTTTTCTCAACATTCCAGGCTTCTAGAATAAAAGAAACATCCGTCAGATTTGTCCAATCCGATATCTGAGTAAATTCATTTAAAGGAATATTTAATTCCTGCCACTTTAATCTTACATCTTTGATGTAATACGAGGCCGTTTCATTCTTGCTATTCTTCAATATCAGTTTAACCACACCCGGGAAACCTTCCTCTAGCCCGCGAATAGAAAATTTTAATTTATCGTATTTAACAGCATTTAATGTCGGGATGGCTAAGGAAAAAGTTTTGACCTGCGGATAAGGTTCGCGTAAATCATACGCGATACGGACAGGTCCGTTATTGAGGGCAAAAATGACACTCCGTTTGGAATACTCGCCCCGGTTTGTCAAAAAAGCGGTCAACCCATAAACAACACTCACCAGGATCACAGTCATGAGGATAATATTGATCACTAACCATGCGTTGAACTTTTGTTTCTTTTTTTCCTCAACCTTGGCGCGTTTGCCTAAATAGACCTGGGCTAAATGATCGTAAATTTCATCTCGTGTCATCGACGATATTTATCTCCATTAAACGACTAGATCTTAACTACCAAATATTTTTAAAATGATTTAAAAAACCGGGGATCGAATTTTCTCGTGAATGATTATTATGATATCAAAGAAATATAAAAATTAAAGCACAATATTTATTTTTTTCAGAATCAATCGTATTAAATGTGTAATTTAAGAAGTTTACGACTTAGATCAAAAAAAATTTTCCAAGAGATATGATTATATTTCGGTCATGATTTTAGGACGGTCGACTGGAGGGGATCGAAACTAAAAACCCTTGCCGCTTTTGACAGCGGCAAGGGTTTTGTATAAACCAATGTTACCTTTAATTAGAAAGCAACATTAACATTAACAAGTGCTTGAGATGCAGTTGAGTCATTAGAAGCGGCAAAAGAATCGCCAGGAATAAACCAACCTAAATTAGCGCCGATTTGAACATCTTCGGTGTAATCATAGGTTAAACCTGCATCGATTTCTTGACCGATTTCAGATTCATCTGCGATCGCACTAAGTGAATTATTTGTGCTGCTATCATCAGATCTTCTCAAAGAATAGCTCGGAGAGCTTCCCTGAAATTCACGATCTAACCACATCCCAGTCCAAGTCACCTTGGCGGTCACATCTTCCATCGGATTAACCTGCACACCGGTGGAATAGATGTGGGCGTTGGTTAAATCAAACATCGTGTTATAAATTGTACCACTTGCTTGATTCTCAAACATCGGATCCCAAGCCGTCCACTTATTGGCGGAAGCTTGTTTTGAATAATTCACGTCACCGGCATTTTTATCACCAGAGACATAGGTATAAACGCCAGTCACGACCGGATTCCATTGTTTTGTCGCTTCTAAAGGAACCTGGTAATTGGCGATGGCTTGAGCGCCCATAGCCTCTCTTCTGATGTTTTGGCCTGTTGAGGTGGTAGAAACAACCTTATTACCAGCCTGCCAAGCCACTTCTCCTTGGACATTCAATCCTTTGATCGGATTGGTGCTAGCTCTTAACCCAGGGGTGTAAATGGTATCGGCTTTATTTTGCTTGTTGGCTGCGGCACTACCGGTACCTTTATCAATCTTGGCAAAGAAATAAGCTTCCACTTCGGTCTGCTTATCATCACCTAATTTATAATTAAAGTTGGTTCCATACAGATCGACATCATCGTCATCATCTGCGGCAGCATTTACACTTCTGGAATCCACTTTGGCAAAAAACGTATCAATCGTTAATGGATTATAGTCCAAAACCGCGCGAACCGCGTCCAAAGCGCTTCTCTGGGTTAAATCCTGAGCGATTGAGGATAAAGCACCAGTTGCCTGGTTATTGGGACCGGTAGTATCAAAAACAAAACTGTTACCATGTGCCCAAGACTGACGACCAACCATAACAGTTAAAGGAGAATAAAGCATTTCCTTTAACGTGACATAAGCCAGGTTGATGTCAATATCGGCGTTGGTATCTGATGCATCTTCAACTCCCCATGCTCTTTCGTTGATGAGCTTAACCACTGCGCTGACATTATCGGTTAACTCAGCATCAACTTTTAAGCTGACCTGGGAAATCATGACGTCTTGGATTTCATCGCCGATCACATTCTTACCTAAATCAAAGTTCTCGCGATGAATGTAGGTGTTATCCACAGAACCACCTACTTTAATATTCTGTACACTAGCAAAAGCTGGCATGGCAACTAGGGCGACCATGGCCAATGCGACTAGTATCTTTTTCATTTCTTTTCTCCTTCCTTTTTTAAAAGGAAATTGACTACTTCTATGGTTATCTAGGTTTTATACCTACGGAATCTATCGTAATTATACCAGCTCATTGACGATTCCCGACCTTCAACTAGAGTGCATCCCTCCTTTCTCAGTCAGATTAAAATCATCTCTGGGTTCAAAGAATGGTGGCATTGTTACATAGCAAGTAAAGGCTGTCAAGTTTTTTTCAATATTTTTTTAGGGAAGCTTTTTTTGCTAAATACTTCGCGATGGAGAGGATAGACGAGCTAATTTTAGACTACTCTTCGTCAAATATTCATCGTAATTGGCTTCGCCGGGGGCAAATTTCCTCTTTTAGGGCTAACAAGAAGCCAAAGCCAGTTGAATTTTAATCACAATAATCTTCTTTCGAAGCCTAAGATGCCTGGAGGAAGAATTCCCCCGTCTTCCTTAATAATAAGTATTCTTTTGATAAAAAGCGGGAGAACGGTCTAGATATGCGCCTGGACCGATTCGAACGGTCGACGCCGGCCTTAGGAGAGCCGCGCTCTATCCAAGTCTGAGCTACAGGCGCATGATTAAACATCATCAATTAAACCCAAGAAAAATGGACTCAATGGGCCAACGGGCGTTTTCAGCCCGCCTTGCGGTAACGTTCCAGCTCTTTTAAGTATTCCGCAGGGGCATCATACCCCAAACTCCTGGCCAAATCACAATGAAAGACCGCTTTATCAAAATCACCCGTACGGAAATACAAGATAGACAAATTGACATGAGCATTCATATGGTCCGGTTTAGCTTCAACCGTGCTTTTATAAGCCTGAATCGCTTTCTGATTTAACCCTAGACTCGCATAAACATTACCTAGATTATAGTACGCTTCAGCGTGCTTAGGCTCGATTTGGGTCGCTTTTTCATAGTTTTCAATCGCTTTAGGAAGATCAGCGCTGATCTCATAGATAAATCCCAGGTTGAAATACGCATTGGCAAAATCCGGATTCACTTTGATCGCTTTTTGGTAAAGCTCAATCGCTTTAGGGTAATTGTTTAACAGCCCATAAACTATTCCCAAGTTTAAATAAGCATCCGCATATTTGGGATCCGCGGCAATGACTTGCTCATAAAGGGCGATCGCTTGATGAACCTCTCCCAGCTGTTCATAGGTGTTGCCCAGATTATATAAAACAGGCAGATAGCCCGAATTTATATCCAAAGCGACTTCATAAGCGGCTTTGGCGTTCTCATAATCCCCCATATCAGAGTAAAGATACCCGAGATTAAAATAAAAAACCGCGCTTTCCTTATATTTATCCTGACCGCCTAACGTGCGGTAAGCCTCCAGGGTTTTCGCTCTTTCCGCTTTATAATGGATGTCATCCTGCACTTTAAGCGCTTTAGTATAAGCTTTAATAATATTGATATAGACATCGGGATTATTCTGATTTCTTTTGAGAAGATCCTGAAAGACCATAATCGCTTTCTCTCGCTCTCCTATCTCCTGGTAAAGACAGCCGAGACTAAAAGAGGCGTCTTTATAAAGCGGATCGATCGCGAGTGTTTTTTGATAAAGATTAATGGCTTCGGGCCATCGTCCTATATCTTGATTCAATTTCGCCCAGTTATAGTACGCATCGACGTATTCCGGATTTAAAAAAGCGGCCTTTTGATAAAGCTGAATCAAAAACTCCACTTTTCGATCGATCTCTTTTTTATTCTGAAGGATCATCCCATTGTGGCTGGCATTGGAAAGGATCTTGTATTGCTTTTTGACCTTCTCAAAATAAGGTAATTCTTGATACGCATTGGCGAGATTATTGATCGCAATCGTTTCTTCAGGATAAAATAAAATCTGATATCGCCACAGCGTGAAACTGTTTTTCCAGATCTGTTCTTGGACTATGGTGCGAAAAGCGAAAATAACCAGAATCAAGATCAAGCTGAAATTCAATAACCTTCCCATGATGAGCGATCGATCATTTTTCAGCCACTGTCCCATCTGTTGCCATCCCCAACCCAGGGCCAGACAAAATCCAAGGCTCGGTAAATACATAAACCGGTCGGCGACGATATTGACGTCTGCCTGATCATCAAACCGCAAAAGGAAAAATATCGATAAAAGATAAAACAGAAAAGCAAAAATGATCAGCCGTTGCTGCCGGAAACGCCACAGCGTCATTAACAACAATACAAAAACCACCAGCGCAACGATATATTCCAGGGAAAAAATAGTAATCGGACGAGGCAGATGATAAACCGGCAACAAAATCCCCGGGAAGACAAACTGTCGGATATAAAAAACAAACGTCCACATCCAAATCAGCCCGGCCTCAAAAATTTTGTGGCCTGGAATTCGGACATGTTCCGAATACGTGAGCCAACCAATGGCACAGATCACGACCAAGAATGGAATTTTCTCAATTAAAACGTTTTTCTTCAATGGACGCCCCAAGAACCAATCACTCAAAAGAAAAATTAATGGCAGACTAATCGCCATCGGCTTGGCCAGGACGCTAAGGGTTCCTAAAATAACAACGGCCCCCAAAAAAATTATCTTCTGGTTGATGATATATCTCCAATATAAAAACAAAGCCGCGACGTAAAAAAACGAATAAAGAACATCTTTGCGCTCCGTTACCCATACGACGGACTCGACATGCAACGGGTGCAAACCAAAAAGCAAAGCGGCAATACCCGCTCCCTCGATTGATACACCGATCATCCTGGCCAAAATAAACGCAAAAGCCGTAATGAACAGATGCAATAATAAATTGTCTAAATGATAAAAAAATGGGTTTTGACCAAAAAATTTATTTTCCAAGGCAAAGGAAAGTGTAGTTAACGGAATATAAGTTTTATTGACCTTCTGTTGAAACATATTTTGAACATGCTCAGGATCCAGTTGAAGGATCGTCTGATTTTCCAATAAATGGGAGTTATCATCCCAATTGACAAATTGATTGTTTAAAGAGGGCAAATAACAGATCAATACCGCTAATAAAACTCCGCCTAAAACAATCCACCCCCGGGACTTTTTCGTTGCGCCCAAAGGCAATTTAGCAGAAACATAATTTTGTTTATTCTGAGCAATCATAATTTTTATTTTCGGTGAATTAAATACTGTGTAAATGCCATCGAGATCTTCCGATAAGCTTCTTTATAAACCTCTCTCTTGTCACTCGAAGCGTTGAAAAGAGCCATATTCAAATCGGCCATAATATTTTTATACAAACCTTCATACTCCGGATAAACCGCAAGGGCTTTCCAGTACGTCGCAACCGCCTGACCGGCGTCACCCAACTGTTCATACGTTTTGGCGATCGCTAGATACGCGTCGATATAACGGGGATTAATGCGAATGGCCGCCTGATAAAGACGCCCGGCCGTTTGCGGCATGTCCATTTCTCCATAAAGACGCCCCAGATTATAGTACGCCTCATCATAATCCGGCTTGATTTTGATCGCTCTTTTATAAAGAAGCATAACGCGTTGTATTTTCTCTATCACGTTGCGATCGGTTGTTCCTAAAAGAATTTGCTTAGAAGCAAATCTCTTGAGACTTCCGCGATGCGCGTTCACCAGGCGTTTAAAACCTGTCTCTTCGCTATACGCTGCGGCGAGTTTATTATAGACCAAAGCCTCTGCCACCGCCGGTCTATATTTTAACTGATGTTCCCACAGAGTTATCCCATTTCTCCATACGCGAATTTGGGAAGATGTTTCAATAAATAATCCGATCAAGACGGCTAAGATTATACTGTGAATCGCGGCGATGGTAAACCGACTTTTATAAAAACCTTTATTCAGTTTCTCAAGCCTCGGGAAATCAATCAATATCGCTTCGTAAGCAACGCCAAGCAATAAACAAAATCCTACACTCGGGATATACATAAACCGATCCGCAACGACATTCGCGTCGGACGCATTATCGAAACGCAGGACAAAAAAGATCGAGGCGGCATAAAAAGCGAAAGCAAAAATCAGCCAGCGCAACCGATGAAAATTAAATAAAGCCCAGAGGACTAAGATAAAAATTACGGCCGCTTCCCCATATGAAAAATTACTAATTAAAATTGGTTTGGGTAGTTTATAAAGCAGAAAAAAATCGTACGGGATAAAAAATTTTTTGATATAAAAAATAAAACACCACACCCAGACCAACACACTTTCCATCACGGAAGATCCCGGCAGACGGACATGAGATAGATATGTCATCCAAACCACCGGGCTCAAGATAATCCCCAGATAAAGTTTTTCGAAAATCACTCTTCGGTTTAAATACCGTTGAAAAAAATAATCACAGACCAACAAGACCAGTGGCAGGCTTAGCGCCATCGGTTTGGCTAAAACGCTTAAGAGCGACAAAAGGATCACCGCGAAGAAAAGGATTGTCCGTTTGGAACGCAAATAATGGATATAAAAACATAGTGCGGCCAGATAAAAAAAAGAACAAAGGACGTCCTTTCTCTCGGTGACCCAGGCCACCGATTCCACATGAATCGGATGCAAACCAAAGACCATGGCCGCGAACAACGCCCCTCGTTGGGTCAGTCCGCATAGTGAAGCGAACCAAAAAACTAAAAGAACAACCCCAAGATGGAGGATCAAATTATCGAAATGATAAACAAACGGATCAAAATGAAAGAATTGATACTCGATGGCAAAGGTTAAGGTCGTCAACGGCACATAAATCTTATTAACGGTCTGCAAAAAAATCTGTCGGACATTGTCCCAATGCAAAGATCGGAGAGCCTCATTTTTCAGAAGATGGACATCATCATCCCAGTTGACAAAGTCATGATTCAAACAAGGGACATAAGCCAAAAAAACGACCATCGCGAGCAGAGTTATTAAAAAAAAATTGGAAAATTTTGATGGAAATGACGGGGGGAGACTCAACATGAATATGAAAAAGAAAATTTTTTGATCATGCGTTTAGTGAAGATGGTGAACAAACTCCAGATAATCAATACTGAATAATCGAATAGATAGGAAAATCTTTTAACTTTTCTTTCCCTTTGAGAAAACTCAATTCAACCAGAAAAGCCAAGCCGATAATATTTCCTTTCTGACCTTTCACGAGGTCAGTGACCGCTTTGACGGTCCCTCCGGTGGCCAAGAGATCATCAACGATCAAAACCCGGCTTCCCGGCGCAATGGCATCTTCATGGACCTCGAGAGTATCCGTACCGTATTCAAGCTGATAGGTCACGCTCTTTGTTTTGTAAGGCAGCTTCCCTTTCTTGCGCACCGGAACAAAACCACACTTCAGTTTATAGGCCAATGTGGCACCAAAGATAAAACCGCGGGCTTCTACCCCCACGATAAGGTCGATATTTTCTTTCTTGAATTTGCGGGCAAGAAGATCAACCGATTTTCTGAAAGCGTCTTTGTTTTGTAATAAAGTCGATAAATCTTTAAAGATAATCCCTTTTTTTGGGAAATTTGGAATATCCCGAATACAATTTTTAAGCTCGGAACGTTTCAGTTTCGTCGCCATAGATCAATCCTTTCGACACTTTTATCAACTGTCATTTCAGAAAATATTATCGTTTGGACTCAAATACTTTGTCAAATAAGTTTTTAATAGTTGTCCCTCTATCCTTTATAAGAAAATCAAATATTAAAAACAAAACTGACAAAGTACTAACCCAACATAAAGGTCCCGATAACTCTCTTAGTTCAATTGCTCTGTAGAATTTCGCTCTATAAATTCGGTGGCTAATAAAATCTTTACCGGCAGTCTCGCCTGGCCATGGGTGATTTGATAAAGATTCTCAACGCCCAAACGGCCCATTTCAACGAGAGGCTGATTCACCGTGGTCAATTTTATTGAATTATTAAAGCTGATGGGATTATTATCGAATCCGATGATGGAGAGATCTTCCGGGATCCGGATGTTAAAACTTCTGGCCACATCAATCAGTTCTAACGCCATCACATCGGAGGCGGCGAAAATGGCGGTCGGCCTGTCCGCGAGATTTAAAAGTTTTTCTGCTGATTTTCTCGCCGGAGTACGGAGAAAATCGCCAAACGCAATATAACGTTTTTGAATCTTGATATTATGGGATTCTAGGGCTTCCTTATAACCGTCTAAACGCATCAACCCGGATTGAGTCGTCTGATCACCGGCAATTGTCGCGATTTGGGTATGTCCTAAATTAACAAAATGTTCGGTCACGTCAAACGCGGCTTGTTTATTGTCGACGGCAATATAGTTGATCGGTTCGGCGATCATGTTATTCAAAACGATACAGGGAATTCCGGAGCGGATCGCTTTCTTGACAACCTGTAAATCGTTATCAATATCGGCAAAAATAATACCGCTGATATATTGCCGATTCAACAGAGTGGAATCAAGCCATCCGCGATGGTCGAAACGGTCGGTGATATGCAAAAGAATATCCACGTTTAAACGGCTCGAGGCCAACCCGACTCCTTTCAAGATCTCTGAAGCATAAAAAGAATGGAAGATATCTTCAAATCTGGGAATGACTAAAACGAAAATTTGTTTTGCTTTTTTAACTCTCATCGACATGATGCCTGTCCTTCTTTTTGAGTAAACGTCTTATTTTTTTTAGAGTAGATGCTTCGACCTGCCGGATGCGTTCGCGCGAGACACCCATTTTAGCCGCAATCTCGGCCAAGGTGTGCGTGTTTCCATCAGTTAAACCAAACCGCAAATCGATGATTTTTTTCTCGCGTTCAGTGAGCATCTCCAGAATCTCCAATGCCCGCTCTTTATTCAAAAACGTCTCCAGTTCGTCTTCCGGACTGACTAAACTTTGATCCTCGATAAGATCTTTCACCTGTCCATCCCCGTCTTCGCCGATCGGGGCATCCAGGCTGGACATCTTGGTGATACATTGATCCAATTCCCGAACCTTTTCAACGCTCATTTGCAATCTCTTCGCCACTTCCCCGACACTGGGTTTCCGTTTTAATTTATGCGACAAGGTCTCCGTGACTTTTTTATATTTTAGAATCTCTTCGTTGACATAAACGGGCACTCGGATCATCTTGCCTTGATCGATAATCGCCCGGGAAATCCCTTGTTTGATCCACCATGCGGCGTACGTCGAGAAACGAAAACCCCTCTCAGGATCGAATTTCTCAACCGCCTTCATCAAACCGATATTTCCCTCTTCAATCAAGTCGCTCAACGGAACACCAAGATTGCTGTACTTCTTGGCGATGCTGATGACCAGGCGCAGGTTGGAACGGATCATCTGCTCACGGGCGGCTTTATCCCCTTTTCTAATACGACGGGCCACTTCCAATTCTTTCTCCGCCGTCAAAAGCGGAATAGGCCGAACATCTTTAAGGTAGGCTTTGATGGGATCCATATTTAATTTAATCGAAAATTTACGGCGGTCCTAGAATCTTGCTGCAATTCCTTCGTAAACTATCTCCTTTTTCCTTTCTTTCCTTGGCTCTTTTTCTGGACTCCTGCATTCAACGCGGCCTGCGCGGCGGCTAATCGGGCAATCGGAACACGGAAAGGAGAACAGCTCACATAATTCATTCCCACCCGGTAACAAAAATCAATCGAGGCCGGATCTCCGCCGTGTTCACCGCAAATCCCGATCTTTAAATCCTTTTTCACCGAACGGCCCTTTTGGATCGCGATCGAAATCAATTGCCCGATCCCCTGGAGGTCGATGCTTTGAAACGGATCTTCGGGTAAAATCCGTTTTTCGATATAATCAATCAAGAATCCGCCGATATCATCGCGTGAGAAACCAAAACCCATCTGTGTCAAATCGTTGGTCCCGAATGAGAAGAATTCCGCTTCGGTGGCGATCTGGTCCGCGGTCAACGCCGCACGAGGAACTTCAATCATCGTTCCAAACAAATGAGGGATCTGCTTAAGATTGTACTGTGCGCAGACCTCTTTGTAAATCTGTTTAGCAATATCCGATTGATGCTTTAATTCCGTGACAACTCCTACAACGGGGATCATGATTTCTGGAAAAACCTTTTTCCCTTCTTTTAAAAGTTCCGCAGCCGATTCAAAGATCGCGCGGATCTGCATGTCCGTGACTTCCGGATAGGTAATCCCTAAACGAACGCCGCGATGCCCCATCATCGGATTGCTTTCCCTCAGCGACATGGCTCTTTTCTCCAATGCTTCCAGGCTGATCCCCAGACTATCGGCCAATTCTTTTAATTGCTCTTCATTATGAGGAACGAATTCATGCAGCGGCGGATCCAGCAAACGGATCGTCACCGGAAAACCGCTCATCGCCTCCAGTGTTCCCTTGATATCTTTCTTCACGTGCGGAAAGAGTTCGGCCAAGGCCTTTTTGCGCTCGGCGGTATCTTGGGACACGATCATTTTTCTTAATTTAAAAAGAGGTTCTTCCGATCCCTTGCCGTAGAACATATGTTCGGTTCTAAACAACCCGATCCCCTCGGCACCGAAACTGCGCGCTTTCGCGGCGTCTTGCGGGGTATCGGCGTTGGTGCGGATATTCAACGTGCGGATCGAATCACAAAGTTTCAAAAAATCGTTGAATAATTTATTCTCTTCCGTGGCGTCGATCATGGATAAACGCTTGGCATAAAATTTGCCTTTGGTTCCATTCAGGGTGATCCAATCGCCTTCTTTGAGTGAAACACTGCCGACTTTCATCACCTTTTGGGCGAGATCAATTTCCATATCGGAACAGCCGACAATACAGCATTTACCCCAACCGCGGGCGACGAGTGCCGCATGAGAGGTCATTCCGCCGCGGGCGGTCAAAATCGCTTCCGAGGCACGCATCCCTTCGACGTCTTCGGGGTTTGTCTCTTCACGGACCAAAATCACCTGCTTCCCGCTCTTGCGCCAGTTGACGGCGTCTTCGGCGGTAAACACAATTTGACCGGTGGCGCCGCCTGGACCGGCGGGCAACCCTTTGCCCAGCGGTTTCGCAGCGCTTTCTTCTTTCGGGTCAATGATCGGATGCAACAGTTCATCCAATTGGGATGGAGTGACACGCTGGACGGCAATTTCTTTGGTGATCAGCTTTTCCTTGACCATGTCCATCGCCATGCGGACAGCAGCGGGGCCGTTGCGTTTTCCCGATCGGCACTGCAGCATAAAAAGCGTTCCTTCTTCCACGGTAAACTCGATGTCCTGCATATCGCGGTAATGCTTTTCCAACCGGCTGCGGATCTCTTCGAGTTGTTTATAAATTTTAGAATCCGATTTGGAAAGAATGGCTAAATTTTTATTATGATCACTCTGAGAATATTCGTTGATCGGGGCAGGGGTTCTGATGCCAGCGACCACGTCTTCACCCTGTGCGTTGACGAGATATTCGCCGTAAAACTGGTTCTCGCCGTTGCCGGGATTTCGGGTGAAGGCCACACCGGTGCTCGAGTTATTGCCCATGTTTCCGAACGCCATACTTTGCACGTTGACGGCGGTCCCCCATTCATCCGGGATCCCTTCAATCCGTCGGTAAGAAATCGCACGCTTTCCGTTCCAAGAACTAAAGACCGCGCCGATGCCGCCCCAAAGCTGCTCGGCCGGATCATCGGGAAAATCTTTCCCCAAGACTTCCCGGATCTTCTCTTTGTACATGGCGCATAATTTCTTCAGATCTTCCGTGCTGATATCTGCGTCGTTGTTGATTTTCTTCTCTTCTTTAAGATGATGCAAAATCTTTTCCAGTTGAAAACGAACCCCTTTACCGTCTTTAGGTTCGATCCCCGCCGCTTTCTCCATGACGACATCCGAATACATCGTGATCAACCGTCGATACGCGTCATAAACAAAACGGGCGTTGCCGGTTTTTTTGATGAGTCCTTGAATGGTTTTCTCGGTCAACCCGACGTTTAAAATCGTTTCCATCATGCCGGGCATGGATTTCCGCGCGCCGGAACGCACCGAGACCAAAAGCGGGTTGCTCGGATCGCCGAATTTCTTACCCATCAGATGCTCGACTTTTTTCATCGCTTTATTGACTTCTTCTTTGAGGCCGGCAGGATATTTGCGGCCGTTGGTATAGTAATAAGTGCAAACCTCGGTGGTGATCGTGAATCCCGGTGGTACCGGTAAACGCAAATTTTTATGCCCGGCCATTTCGGCCAAGTTGGCGCCTTTCCCGCCTAAGAGATTTTTCATCTCCGCTTTGCCGTCCGCTTTCCCCCCACCAAAAGAATAAACATATTTCTTCGCCATCTTGAACTGCTCCCTTCTTTGAGTTATCGAGTTAGAACTATCTGCTAAATTTCTTTTCAGCTGACCGAAAAACTAATTCAATAATTTTTCCACCAAATATTTTTTTAACCCCGCCACCGGAATCCGCTCTTGCTGCATCGTATCGCGGTCCCGGACGGTGACCTGCTGGTCTTCCAGGGACTGAACATCCACCGTCACACAAAAAAATGTTCCCACCTCATCCTGCCGGCGATAAAGTTTACCGATCGCCGCGGTATCATCATAGACCGTCGTGAATTCTTTTTGTAAATCCTCTTTAATCTTTTTGGCCAGCACAACGATCCCGTCGTTCTTCTTTAACAAAGGCAGTACCGCGACTTTGATCGGCGCCAACGCAGCCCCCAATTTTAAAACGACGCGCATGTCTTCCTGAACCATTTCTTCCTGATACGCATCGACCAAAAACGCCAACAGGGCGCGGTCGACTCCACCGGAAGGTTCAATAATAAACGGAAAAAACTTTTCCTGGGTCACGTTATCTTTATACTGAAGATCTTTCCCGGAAAATTGCGTATGTTGTTTAAGATCGTAATCGGTCCGGTTGGCGATCCCTTCGAGTTCGGACCAGCCAAAAGGAAAATAATATTCGATATCCGTGCAGCCCGCCGCATAGTGCGCCAGCTCATCGTCACCGTGCTTGCGTAAACGTAATTTTTCTTTTCTAATCCCTAAATCCAGATACCAGTTCAAACGGTCTTTGATCCATCGTTCATGACAGGCGTTGGCTTCATCCGGTTTTGTGAAATATTCGATCTCCATCTGCTCAAATTCGCGGGTGCGGAAGATAAAATTGCCGGGTGTAATTTCATTACGAAAAGATTTCCCAATTTGGGCGATCCCGAAGGGTAATTTTTTCCGGGAAGTATCGAGCACATTGATGAAATTCGCGAAAATCCCCTGTGCGGTTTCCGGCCGTAAATAAGTAACACTCGCTTCGTCTTCCACCGCGCCTAAATGCGTTTTAAGCATCAAATTAAAAGCGCGTCCCTCGGTGAAATCATTGGCCCCGCAATTGGGGCATTTGCCTTCGACCTTGTCTTTACGAAATCGTTTCTTACATTTCTTACAATCGACCAGGATGTCGGTGAAATTTTCAGTGTGTCCGGAGGCCTTCCAAACCGTCGGGTGCATCAGGATACTGCAATCCAATCCCACCACATCATCACGGTCATGGACAACCGCCTTCCACCAGGCGTTTTTGATATTTCGCTTTAATTCAACGCCCAGCGGACCATAATCCCAAGCGCTGCCCAACCCACCGTAAATCTCAGAAGATTGAAAAATAAAGCCTCTCCTTTTACACAAGGAGACAATTTTTTCCATTAAATCAGATGCTGGTTGAGCCGGGATCGTCATGGTCGACTTGCTGTTTTTTTGCATGAGGGGCTTATTTTATCGAAAAGTATTTTAAAAAGCAAGGAATTTGTCTCCCGTATTTTAGAATATTCCGCCCAGCCCCATCGAATCAAACTGCTGATGCATCTGTTGTAATAAATGCTGAAGAACTTTGATCAAAACATAGGTTGCCCCCGCTACAACGATCGTAATCACAATCTTTTTTAACTTACTGTACTCCGGATTACACCAGACTAAAGGCAGCATCAGTGGGCCGATAAAAAGAAAACTAATAATCAAAGATGATTTATTGAAATACCAGGGAGAAAATTTAGCCGGTTGAGATGATTCCTGCCGCGGTCTCCCATCCAAAAATTCTCCGCAATAACGGCATTTAATCGCTTCTTCCTGGATTTCTTCCGCGCAAAAAGGGCATTTTTTCATATTGATCACTCCCTCAATAAGTTTAATACTCAAAAACTAGTCACTTGATCCCTAACTGCTTTTTTAATTGATCTAATTCTTCCGGTGAGATTTTGAAACTGTGCGCTTCGTCCGGAAACTGTCCGGATTGAACTTCCTTCTTGTATTGCAAAACCGCTTGGGAAATCAAGGAACTTAGATTGGCGTACTGTTTGACAAATTTCGGATGATACCCGTCGAACAACCCCAGGAGATCATAAGTCACTAAAACCTGTCCGTCGCAGTGCACGCCTCCTCCGATCCCGATCGTCGGGATGCGCAATTGCTTGGTAATCAACTGGGCGAGTTTGTCCGGAATACATTCCAGGACAATGGCGAAACATCCCGCCACTTGAAGAGCAATCGATTCTTCCACCAATTTCTTGGCGGATTTCACTTCACGCCCCTGAACTTTGAGTCCTCCGAGCTGGTCCGCGGTCTGCGGGGTCAAACCGATATGCCCCATCACGGGAATACCGGATTGAATGATTTTTTGGGTCGTTTCCACGCATTGATCGAACCATTCCAGTTTGACCGCGCCGCAACCCGCTTCTTCGATAAAACGTTTGGCGTTACGCACCGCTTCCTGCGGATGGTCATGATACGCGACAAACGGCATATCGCCGATGACCAGAGCGTTCTTAACCGCACGGCACACCGCCTTGGCATGATGGATCATCTCATTCATGCCGACTTCTTTGGTCGACTCTAAACCCAAAACAACATTGGCCAACGAATCGCCCACCAAAACAATATCAATCCCGGCTTGGTCGATCAGAGAAGCTAAAGGATAATCATAGGCGGTGAGCATCGTGATCTTCTCGCCGCGTTCTTTTTTGCTCAAAATATTTTGAATTTTTTTATCCTTTAACATCGCGTACTTTTCTCCCGATCGAGTCAATCGCTAAAATCGCCACCAGATAACAAACAGCGGCTAACTCCAA
>JAHFFY010000023.1 GCA_023247705.1 Candidatus Omnitrophota bacterium
GGCATTGGCAACAGCTGCGCCGAAATAATAATCCGCACTCACTTCCATCGTAATACGGTCGCCCAAACGGTAAGGACCCGTCTTTTCCTTATCCGAGGAACTCTTAGGTTTAATATTCACCAAAAACTCCGGGAGCTTATATTCTTCCAGACGAAACAGCGTTGAACTTCCCAAATTGACATTCTGATCGGTTGTCCACAACTCGATACGGTATTCTCCCAAAGGAGCGTTTTCATCTAATATCAATGTATCGGCAAATGAACCGAAATTGTTTAAGGAATAAACCGCTTCCTTCACCTGATTGCCCCGAGGATCATAAATGCGTGCCTTAATTGGCATTCCCATCGGCGTCGTTAACATCGTTCCGTCATATTGCCGCAAAATCCCTTTGAACGAAACCTCCTCGTTCGGACGGTAAGCCGGCCGGTCGCTGAAGGCATAAAGCCACCAGTTTCCTTTGGAGTTTTGGTAAGAATAATAATAATTTTGAATGAACGCCTGTTTACTTCCCTGGGATGCACACGCAAAAAGCTCATGTTGATTCCCGTAATTTTTGCTGGCCATCGTGGCGTTGAGTGTCACGGTTAGAATCCCGGAATCATCCGTCTGGCCAGCGCCCTCTTCCCAGCGCCAGTTGCCCTGATCGTCATAATAACGATACTGAAATTTGATCTGGCTCCCTTTCACCGGCGCACCGGATTTGCTATCGAAGGTGAAAAATACCACCGAGCGTCCAGCCGTTTTAACCATCATCCCCATGTCCGTCACCATGACAAGTTCGTAGGCGATGGTTTCTCCCGATGAGACGATGAGAAGATAGGTTCCGATCGGTAAAACGCCTTTCTTGTGATCCAATTGTTCCTCCGGCTGGGTCGTTTGCCATTCGGCCAAGCCTTTATTCTCTTCATACCAGATATGTTTGCCTTCATCTTTTAAAACCTTATGAAACGAAAGTTCAACCGGCAGCGACGTATATTTTCTGGAATCGACCAAATTCTTAAGCAGCATCGAATAATTCTCAACACCATATTCTGAATCCGTCGCCGATTTGCTACGATTCAATTGTAATTCATTCAGCAAATCTAACCGATAGAACGTCACACTGGCTTCTTTAATATTGCGCCACCCGAGGCTGAATTGAATTTCCGAATCAGGGAGAAACGTATACCCCACACTCACGCGCAATTGCGCGGTCGTAATATCTTTGATCCGGCTGTTTGAATCATCCACCCAAGGAGAATCGCCAGGCTTAAAGCGCCTCACCAAATCACGATAAACGCCCAACGCTTTTTCCAAATCATTCTGTCGTTCATAATATTGGCCTAACTGATAATAGGCATCATCCGTCCATTCCGAAGCAGGATACCACTCAATCAATTCTTTAAAATATTTTTCCGGCAGCTTTTGTTCTTTGTCGTTGTTATACTGATTCAAAAAGCACATCCCCAACGAATAGGTCGCTTTGGCCTTGTCGGTATCGTCCGTTGCAATTTCGAGAATCTCCTTAAAAAGAACGTTCAACCCCTGCGATTGCACTGAACCGGGCATAGCGTTTTCATCTGAAGCCGGGACAATCCCGTTGTAATACCATCCCCAATTTTGAGCGATAAAATCCGCAAGGGTGAAATTCAATTTAATAAAACGGCCTTTCGCCAGGTCCAGATCCGAGGACCCCGCCCAATAATTCCGCGCATTGTCCAGCAATGTTTTGATCTGGTTCATATAGCCCCATCGATCTTTGTACAAATAAAATTCGGCCAAGGATTCATTGGCCTCCGCCCACCCAAGGTCGTGGTCTTTAGATTCTATGATCTCGTTTAAATTTTTTTCAGCCTCAGCGAAGCGGTCGGCTTCCTGTGTCCGCCACGCGCAATCCGCCTGTTTAAATTGATATTCGCGTTTCTGGTCCTGGGATAAGGTGGGATTGCTTAAAATCTGGATGTACTGATCCAAGGCAAGGCGGTAAGATTTTTCCTGGCGTAACTGGTCAGCGGCGGCAACGGTGGGATCGCTGTTATTGGAATAGGCTTGGGGGAAAGGAAAGTCAGAAGAGGCCGTAAAAAGCAGACATAAAAAACCAATACACAGATATTTTTTCAAGGTATCATTCATTCCATATCCCCCATTTGAAAGGTCGAGTGTTTTTACTTGTCTGCTCGTTAAACGTCCGCGAAAAAGGAAAGTTACAATAATCTTACGAATTTATATCCATTTCCGTGCCTTAAAAAAAGAATACATCGCAAGCGCGCACAGCAACATAATCCCCAGGATAATAAAATACCCCCAATGGGTCTCCAATTCAGGCATATATTTAAAATTCATCCCATAAATCCCCGCAATAAAAGTCAAAGGGATAAAGATCGTTGAGATAATCGTCAAGAATTTCATAACTTCATTCATCCGGTTGCTGATCACCGACATATAGACATCCAACATCCCGGAAAGCATATCGCGAAAAGTTTCCACGGTATCGATGACCTGAATGGAATGGTCATAGGCGTCTCTTAAAAAAATATTGGTGGGTTTACGGATCAATTGGGATTCGGTCCGCAATAAGCCGCTAATGACTTCCCGCAGCGGCCAAATGGCTTTATGTAAAAACAACATGTCTCTTTTTAAAGCGTGAATCTTGCGGAACGTCGCAATGTCGGCGTCCGCCATCAATTCGGTCTCGATCAAATCAATCTCTTCGGCCAGACTTTCCAGGGCCAGAAAATAGTTATCGACAATCGTATCAATCAGGGCATAGGCGAGGTAATCCGCCCCCATTTTTCTGATCCGGCCTTTGTCATTGCGGATCCGGTCGCGGATGGGGTTGAAAATATCTCCACCAGATGATTCCTGAAACGAAATCACATAGTTCTGCCCTACAATTAAACTGACATGCTCGGATCGAATATCCTGCGATTGATCATCGCTGTAAAGCATCTTGACCACGATAAAAAGATAATCCTCATAATCATCCAACTTTGGTCTTTGTTCGGTATTGACAATATCTTCCAAGACCAACGGATGAATTTCAAAATGGGAATCAATCTGTTCAATAATCTGGGTGTCTTCGAGGCCATCGATGTTAATCCAGGTGACGGATGGTTTGTCTTTAAACGGATAACACTCTTCCACGGTTTTCAATTCCTTTTCCTGATATTTTTTCTCGTCATAATCGAACAGTGTTATTCGGACCTTATCCGTTTTCTGCTGGCCGACGAAAACGACCTCCCCCGGAGGCAAGCCGACCGTTGCGGAACGTTTTTTGATGGATTTCTTCATCTGCACCCCTTGAGGGATTAACTATTCTCCTTCGCAAAAGTAATAGGAACAGCAGTGTTTGCTGCTAAGCAACACTGGAAAGTTCTATTGCTTTTGCGAAGCAGAATAATTCCGAAAATTTAGAACAGCCTCTTTGACTTGGCTAATGCATATCCTGCAATTCCTCCCAGGATGAACGAAAACAACAGGAGAATAATGCGTGACATGCTGACTTTCCAAAAAAATAATTGAATACTGACGACCTGGGTGTTTTGAAAGAGAACAATCAAAAATAAGATAATGAGAAGATAGAGGACAAAGTCTTTTGATCTCATGTTCAGGGGAAACGAAATATTGGTTTAGGATTCAACTCGAAGGTAATATAGCATAAATTAAAATTTTGTTTTATATTTTAACAAAATTTTATCGTCCTTCTGGGGAGAATCGGCGGGGGTTGTCGTTGCGGGGGTGTTTTGCAAATTTTTTTCGACATCAATCGAGACGCTATCAGAAAGATTAACTGCTCCTTCTAATTTATGATTTGTCGCTTGGACTTCCGGCGTTTGGGTTTGTTCTATTTTATAGCCGATTTTCGCTTTATCCGTGAGGCTTTTTCTCACACCGAACCCTTTGGTTGTCTTGTCAAATTGCAGACTGAAATCTTTTATGCTAAATTGATCGGCAAACTTCTGGCCATCTCCTCCAAAAACAAAAAAATCGATCATATCCTTAACGGCATCGGTGGATATCTGTTTCTGGTTAAACGACTCCTGTGTTGAGGTCCAGCTCTTTCCGGTCGCAAGCATCAAAAATAAATTCGGTTCCGGTAAGGGCGGATCGGAGGATAAACGCACTTCGGGATTCTCTTTCGTTCCCTGGACAATGATATTAATTTGAATTTTATCAACAACACAATGACCAGCAAGATTGAGCGCAGTATCGCCGGGAGTACCTCGAATGAATACACTACTCGGCAAAACTTTGATTTTGGTATTCCGCACCAGCAACATTCCATCATGCAAGGAAATACTTCCATAAAGTTTATGATTTTTCGAGATCCCTTTAAGTTTTAAATTCAATTTTCCCGGGGACGATAACAATTCCCAATCTTGTCTGGTTAATTTTTCGATTAAAAATGATCCGAGACATTCCGGGCTATAAACCGGGCCGCTGAGATTCAGATCCACATCGGACAATACTCCAGAAATTTCTTTGATCTTGCTTTTAATAAGCGTGATCGATAAAAATTCCTTTACATTGACATTCTTCGAGAAGACATTAAAATGAATCATCCCCTCTTTGATCGTTCCATTCAAAACGATCGGTTCCGAATAGGGCAAAATCAACCGGCCGTTCTCAACGTCCATATCCAATTCTTTAAAATCAAACGAAAAACGATGGAGCGTTAAGCCTTGGATTTTGATAACACTCCCGTTGGGGAATCCGGGCAAATCCGTTATTTCAATATTCCGGTAAGAAACTTCATTATGTAACGTGCCTTTAGTATCACCAATCTGATAATGTGCTGACTTAAAATAACGGCGTAAGACCTCGCGGGTGACCCATCTGGCGCCTCCGGAAGTATAAAAAAGAAAATAACTAGCTCCATCAATCAGGAGGACTGCCGAGACAACTAAAATAATCCAAGAATATTTTTCGTTTTGATCACTGTGGATTAACTCGTTTGTACTTTCATGACAGGGACCACAGCCAGCATCAGTTTTAATTCGAGAAAGATTTAATCGTATCCCGCAGATGGGAGATATCGGTTGTGATAATAAAACTATCTTTATGTAAATTTTTGAAAGTTAATAAATATTGATCTGCTTCTTCTTTGGTATCAAACCGTCCAACGCAAACCCTAAACCAAATCCCTTTATCCTTGAGATCTTTGCTGAAGAAATACGCCGGATGGCCGGCTTTACGAAGTCCATCGACCGCTTTCTGCGCCGATGGTTTGTCCTGGACCGAATAAACTTGGATGGTAAACGGTTTCTTCGATTCAGCTAGTTTCTCCGATGGGATCAAGTGCGAAAGTTGAGCGTTCTCAGCGGAATTCGCCGCACCGTTCATCAGGTTGCCTGGATCTTGTGTCCCTCCCGTCTCACCGGTGAGCGAAGCGGTTGTGGTATCCGAATTCTGTCGATCCGTCGTTTCGTTGGTCGTTGATTCAGACTGGCTCAGGGATTCATTGGAGGGATTATTCTGTGTTTTGACCGTCATAAAAATAATCAGAACGACACCAACGAGGAGTAAAATCGGCCAGCCGTTGCTGAGATTGAATCGATTGCTTCCGGGATCTTGGGGCATGGGACCTCACTTTGTTGTTATGAATTGACTTACAGAATATTCTTAACAGTTACCAATTATACTAAAGAAATAATTGTCTGCCTAAAAATTTTCCCTAAATAAACATCTCTGCTCAGGACTTCGGCTGTCTGGAGAGCATTAAGGCTTCTAGTCTTTCCAGTCGAGTTGAAATCTGCTGCAAAAAAGTAATAATAATCGCGTGAGTATACTGCGCGTCGATTCCGACCGGAGAATTCTGGACGCTGATTTTTTCAACAATCTCTTTATATTCACTCTTAGTTTTCTTAATTGGATCTGTAAATTCCATGGCACGCCCTCCTTTAATATCAAAATAACTGGATCACCTGGCTAATCCCTTTTCGAATCATCATAACCGCGATCGCCGCCAAAAGCAACGCCATGACTTTGGACAAAGCCCTAGCGCCTCCTTCCCCGATCAGCTTGATTAACGAATCAGAAAATAAAAAGATCACCCCAACTAATAGAATATTGATCAAAATCGAAGCAATCGTGGCGGACATCCCGTATTGAGTAAGCATGATAATAGACGTGGTCAAGACCGCGGGACCTACCAGAAGAGGCGTGCCGAGAGGAACTGCGCCCAAATCTGTAGAGGAAATATAGTTGTCTTTTCCAGAGGACAACAAATCCATGACAGCGATACAAAACAAAACCAATCCCCCGGCGATCATAAAGTCTCCCATCGTGACCCCCAAAATTTTAAATATCACCCGGCCTAAGAAGATAAAACCGATCGACAAGCAGGTCGCCGTTAACATCGTTTCGCCAATGACCCGCCGCTTGGTTGATTTATCTAAAGATTGCGTCAAGGCAATAAAAATCGGCAAGAGCCCGACCGGATCGACCGCCACGAAAATCGGGATGAAAGCCAAGAAAAAATTTTCCATAATTCTCCCTCTCTTTCAAAATTTACTGTAAATTCTCGTATTGAATTGTTTTTCTCTCAACGCCTAAAATCGGTTTTACCCCCAGCATGCTGCAAAACAATTCATTACTTTTCACCGTTGGTACGGCTCTCACTTCCTTCAATGGCAAAGGCAGCAGCGTTGCCATAATCAACCGTAAACAAGAAGACAATAAAAAAAGGCTCAAAATTTTGTAACCGAACAACTCCGGCAATCTCGAGACAATGAATCCGCCGATTAACGCGCCAAAGGCAAGCGCGAGTCCGTTTAATAGATTGAAATAAGCGATGCATCGCGTCCTTTTTGGAGGGGAAACGGCGTCATAAATAAAGTTAGATGCGCAAAGATTGAATCCGGCCCAAGCAAAACCAGAAACGATTTGAGTGAAAAAAAGAAAAAAAGGATTCCGATTAATGATCCAGAACACCGGCAGAATGGATATAATCGGGGCCGTGAATTTCATCACCTTAAGATTTCCGACTCGGTCGGCGAGTCTTCCCCATCGGCTGCTCAATAAATAAACAGTCAAGGTCGCGGTCACGGTAATCAAAGAATACAATAAATAACTAAAATGCAAATCCCTCAACATAAAAACAGAAAAATGCGGCGCGGCTAGATTAACGGAAAAACTTAAAAACGAAACGAACAATACAAACCTGGCAAAATTGCTTTCCTTGATCCTGGCTAAAAACTGATATAACGTAAACTGTTCTTCTTTTTTCTGGATCAATGCCGGCTCATACATGCGCCGCAGAAAATTCCACGATATCAAACGGAAGATACAAGCACTCAAGAAGATCAGCGCGAAGCCATGAAAAACGTTGACCGATTTCATATGCTGTAGAATGACTCCGGCCAGGAATGAACTCCCAACGATGATGCAGCCCAAAATCCTGTTTCTCCACCCGAAATATTCCCCTCGTTTATGTTCCGGGACTAAATCCGACATTAAACTCCCCCAAGCCGGAACCGGAAAAGCACCCAGAGTGGCGAATAAAGTGACAAAACAAATCAACAAAACCGGAGAACCTTTTTGAAACCAAGCAAGCATCGCGATCGGAAGCAACGTCACCGCTTGCAAAAATACAAAGATGTTCATCACAGGTTTTCTTGATCCGGCTTTGATCGTGGCCTCAGCGCTTTTTAATTGAACAATCGCCGAAAAAAAATTCGGGACAGCGCTTAAAATACCCACCTGACTTGCGGTCCCTCCCAACACCAGCAAGAAAGGAATAAAATAATCCTGCGTAAACCCCATCATGGCGCTGGCAAAAATCCCATCCTTAAACGAAACGTTTAAACTCTGCTCGATTTTTTGATTTTCTGAATTCATGTTCTTTAAAACCTACTCTGCTTCGCAAAACCAATAGAGCTTTCCAGGGTTGCTTCGCAGCAATATTCTCCAAGCAGAATAATTACTGCGAAGCAAACACTGCTGTTTTTATTATTTTTGCGAAGGAAAATAATTGGGCGATATCATAACTCTCGTTACGATCACTGATTTTCGGAGATCGTTAAAAGCTCAAACACTTTAGGAAAAATTTCATTTTCCCATACCGCATATTCTTTAGCAGAAGGATGTAAACCATCTCGGGCAATCAAGGTTGGATCTTGGCCCATCTGCTTAGAAACAGGATACAGATCAATCACGACCAAATTTCTTGCTTTCGCTTCTTCCTGGATCACTGCGTTGAATTTCTGGAGCTTTCCGGCAAAATCCTGACCGTTTGAAAAAGCACGACCTTGGGGCGTCATCAAAAAATCTGGAATTGTCAGAATGACCAGCCGGTTATGCTGAGGCAATTCCGACAACATCCGGTCCATGAGAGATTGCAGGTGTTTCCTAAAAATATTAATATCCTGTCCTCTGACCAGATCATTCACGCCGATCATTAAAGTCGCGAAATTCGGTTTCGCCGATTTGAATACCGGAAGTTCTAATATCATCGCTTCCTGGATCGACCAGCCAGCTCTGGCCGGATTTTCAATAAGAGTGATATTCACTCCCTTCGAACGCAAATGTTCAACTAACAACGCCGGCCAGGACTGCGCTTCGGTAGCTCCTGTTCCAATTGTATAAGAATCTCCAATGGGAACATAACGAATTTCTGTTTTTTTACTTTGCTTAACATCAAGCGCTTTTGTCATCTTGGGGGAGAAGAAAATGATCACCGCAACAGTTATGAATATTTTAATGAGGAATATTTTCCTATTCATAACTTAAAAGGCGGGTAAATAAAACTAAGGTTTGCTTAAACATCACGCGTGGATAATTCGTCACCTCTGGGCCATCCCACCATCAGCCGAATAGAAGCGCTAGACAGATCTTATAAATGAATATCTCTCAGGATAAGCGCTGATCCTTAAGATAGGAAAACATTTCGACACAAAAAGTCCCCGAAAGATAAATCGCAAAAAATTAATCGGAAACACTTTGCGTTGCGTGTTCGGAATTCGACGGGATATTTTCGTTTTGAATCGCCTCGGGAGTTGAGACTGAAGAAATTAAATAAGTTTTTAGTTTTTCCCAGGTTTTAGGCCCCACTTTGCCATCAATTTTTAAATTATTTTTGGTCTGAAAATCTTCGATCGCCTTTTTAGTTTTCGGTCCTAATGCGCCGTCAATCTTCCCTTGATATAAATTAGCGCTTTTCAATGCTTGCTGAATGTCCTGGATCGAAGGTTTATCTATAATATTCAGTGCAGCAGCCGGTTCCTGATCTGTCATCGCCATTTGCGTATCTGGCAAAGCTGTCGTGGGGGCTTCCGTACTTTGTGTAATCTCGGTCGGGGATTCAGTGTTTTGTTGCGGGGTGGCATTGTCAATCTCTTTAAAAAACTCCGTTGATTCTGACAAATGTTGCTGCGGTTCAGACTTTTTCTCACAGGCACTTAATCCGAACAAAAGGATCACGATGATAAAACTCAATTTCTTCATTTGGAAGTTCATATTTTTACACTCACCATTTTGATTGTTAAATTCAAAGTTACTGTTAATATTTTAACCCGATTGCGATATCCTAATCATTGAAATCCTTCCCAACAACCTTCTGTGGACGCTAATCACACTGATGAAAAATACATGGCCAGAAGGCAAAATGTAATCATTTCAAGACCGGATATCAAACAAAATTTACTGCCGTAAAAATCTCACAACTAACAAAACATCCTTCTTTAGAACGCTCTTGAAGAAGTTTAAACGAATCGACTTCACCTCCTTGATCATTGTTTACTCTTCAACACTGTCCCCAAAATGCCATTCTTGACTTTGTTTTATCAAGGAAATCAAAATTTTCGCAAAAAGAAAAAAATGACCAAATTAATCAACATACAATTCTACTCCTTATGGTAAATATACCGAGAAACCGATTAACGATTTCTTCAAATAGGGGATTATATAGATCAAAATTCAATTGTCAATGATCACTCAAAGAATTATTCAATAGGAATAATTATAACCAGGCCTGCTTTTAGCTTATTCGGATTATCAATGCGATCTTTATTTAACTCATATAAATATTTCCAGCGGTGTCCGCTGCCTAACTCACGCTCGGCGATTTTCCATAATGAATCATTCTTTTGAATGGTGTATTCTTTCGTCTGAACTTTAATCTGGGACTCAACGGATTCGTTCTGTTCCATCATATATTTTCCATCTTCGATCGGCGTCACTTGCTCGGCGGGCAATTGATCCGGCGCCGGGATCATGATCTCATCGACTTCGGCAATCATAAACTGGGCGTTGCGGTCCTTCTGCATCCCGATGAGATCCGAAACAGGGGCGACAGCATCCAATTTGCCTCGGCTCACAATCCGGATCCTTTCTGCCGGAATCCCATGATCCAGCATAAACTGTTGAATCGCTGACGCTCTAGCATTCCCTAATTTAAGATTATAGGACTCCGAACCTCGAACATCGCAATTTCCCGTAATCAAAATACTGGAGTCAGGATTTCTCCTGAGCGTTTCAACGGCTTTCGTCAGAATACCAACCGCGTCGTCTCTTAGATCAGACTTATCAAAATCAAAATAAATTTTCACGTTTTTGATGATCTTCTTGATTAACAAGGAAGGTCTTAACTCTCGAGGCTGCGCGGGAGGAAGTTCATCGGCTTTGTAATCATAAATAATTTTATACACATAAATATACCCTTGATTTCCCCAGGGTTTAACAGTTCCCGGAGACTGCGGCCACCACCAATAACCGCCCCGACTTTCGTCTTTCTTGGGGCCGGGGGTCGCATCGGTTGGCCACCACTGGAAACGCGCCTGCAGATCTTCGAGCTCCTTTTTGCGTTTCTCTTCCCTAGCCTCTTTATACCCTCCTGCATAAACCGGAACCGAAAACCATCCCAAGATGGCTGTCCAATGCAACAAAAAAACAACCCACATCAATTTTGAAGGTTTCATCATGTATTTCCTCATTGTTAAAAAATTTTTATCTGGTTCTTACAATAAATTCAAGGTGAACGGACAAAACATAAAAATGTAAACTGAAAAGATTATACTATAGATCAACAAAATTAGAATAAATATTTATCCTTACTGACAACCTCAAAAATAACCTTTCAATCGTTCCCAGGTGCGAGAGCCCAGAATTCCATCTGCTTTGAGAGATTCCGATATCTGGAATTGAGTAATCGCCGCGATTGTTTTCTTGCCTAGCTTACCATCAATGGGCCCCGGGTCAAAGCCGGCGTTCTTTAAAGCGTTTTGTATTTTTACAGTTTGGTTTGTGTATTTTGATTTGTTTCTTCTCGTGTTCAACGAATTCTTTTTTGATTTGACCTCTATTTTTTTGTAGATTAATTTTCGTTCAATGCCCTCATCCAGTCTGGTCAATATCGACGGATTATCATCTGATTTGGATAAACGGTTTAATTCAATCAAAGTTCTAGCATCGATAAAACCGGAGGGTTCCACATGATATAAATTCTGAAATCGTGTAATCGCTTTCCTGCTTTCCGGCATCAACCTTCCATTGATGACCCCGGGATCGAAACCTTTTTCTTGCAAAAGAAGCTGGACTTCCAAAATACGAGGATTTTCTTGATTTGTAAAACCCAACAAATCCCTCTCTTCTTTCTCTTTTGGATTCTGCGCTTTTCCAAATATCTTGCATCCAAGCAAAGCGAAACACATCAAAATCAAAAAAAATTTTCCAATTAACTGCATTCTTAAGCTCTTCTGTTTAATCTTTTCTTTTAAACCACGGAAAAAACATACTCGTTGTCCTTTGATATTCCCAATAGGCCACCCCTTTTGATTTCAAAGCCTGCGCTTCCGCCGGAGGAATTCCGGACACAAAAACCAAAGAATAAAAAATAATAACCGGACAGTACAATGTAAGCCAGCCATACGGTGAGCCCAACGCAAAAAGAAAAAATGAAATCCAAATCAGCCATTCAAAAAAATAATTCGGATGCCGCGAATAATTCCAGAAACCGGTCTGACACACCTTGCCTTTATTTTGAGGATAACTCTTAAAACGCCGCAGTTGAGAGTCCGAGGTCGTCTCTCCCATAAAAGCGATAATCCACAAAATAAAAGCGATTAATTCAATCAACTGGATATAAGGATAACTGTTGCAGGCAATGACCAGAAACGGCGTCGATAATATCATGATGACAATCGTCTGGGATTGAAAAAAGAAAAAAAATTTATAATTCTCTTTCGATTTCCAGAATCGGCGCAACTTCTGATAGCGGCTGTCCTCTTTGGGGTCGCGCTCAATCCGCTGGACTAAGTGAAACGCGAGCCTTAATCCCCAGAGCGCAACCATCAGAAAAATCAAAATATTCCTCAAATAAAAACCGTCAGTTTGGGCGCAATAAAATGAAGTCAAAATGACAAAGCTGACCGCCCATCCAAGATAGACCATCCCCGCGTTTCTTTTCTTAATACTTAACAGCCACAGAAAGGTCATCAAAAATAGGATGATCACAAACCCTAAAATCCAGAGTTTTAAAAAAACCGGTAACATGCCCCTCCTTGTCATCTAAATCACAAAGGAAAATTAAATAAAATTCTGGTAAATAATTTTAAAACGAATTTATAGCATCATGATCTTCAATTTCAAGAAAGACAGAATGTATTTTACGTCGAATAAATCTAGGAAACAAGATAAAATCCGAAAAGAAATCTTTTCGGATTTATATTCAAGAAAAACAACTAGAACACGTATGGCATTAAAATCGTCTACGACAAATTTTGGGAATTAAAACGGATTGGATCAAAGTAATACCGACCAGATAACAGAAATTAATTTGTGAGCAGGCTGACCTGTTTGGGCGATGCTTGGGGAGAATCTATCCCGAGTTGAAAAGGAAGATTGGCAGCGGGAGTAATATCGATGATGACCGGGATGAAACCGTTGATCGGCGTATTTTCAAAATTTTTGATATCGAACGGAACCTGCGGAAGGATTTGCACGCCTTTGCCCTGTTTTTGAATCTGGGTGTCCAAATTGGCGGTGTTTAAGTCGATACCTCCGACCTTCTTAAGCAAAGCCTTATCACCAGCAGCGGCATTGGGAGTATAGCTCTGCGCCCAGGCGTTCAGCTCCACTCTCCTCGCGGGCGCGAGAGGCAATTCCCAGCGATGGGTCTGGAAATACTTCACAATCGCTGCGACTCTCTGAGGATAAAGCTCAGTAATATTTACACCCAGATGATTAGCCATTCTTTCCAGTTGATCAATTTTGGGAAGATCATAGTCTAAAACAATCCTGTCTTCTTTAGTCCAGATATCTACATAATCTGAGTTCAACCTTAATTCTTCCGCAAATTTTGCAACTTTTGCATTCATGTCTGGAAGATTTGCATATTTTTTATCAATCAGATCTCTTAATCTATTCGCAAATTCCGGAACCCCTCCTGAAATTCGATCGGCCCGCACTTGTCCACGGGGAGATGTCCGTCTCTGGAATCGAGTCGATATTCTTTTGAAATCTAAAAACGCTTGAATATGTTTTCTATAATCCGGTAATAACGTTTCCGGGGCGAGTTTGAGAAACGCACTCAATTTTAAAAACTGCTGTTCAGATTCGACGAAGTATTTCCCCACGATCAACGCGTTAACAAAATAAAGTGACTTCCGTAATTCAGTTGCTATCTGCACCGGGGTAATGCCTTGTGCTTGTATGTTCGCTCTTAAACGCTCGCCTAATTGAGATCTCGCTTGCTGCCAAGTGATGCCTTCGGTAGGCGAGGGGATGGTTTCCGGGATAGTCTCAACCGATACAAAATCCCGCGTGGGCAATCCCATCGTAGGCAACACAAGGAATTGAGCAAAAAATTGTTCACCATCAAAGCCTAAAATCTCACCCAGCGCCACATAAAATTCTTTTTTACCAAATTCATCATTTGCAGTAAACTCACTTCGTTCCAACTCCTCTATAGTCGCAACTAAAATGACTCGTCCTAGTTTCTGATTTAACGCGCTGGCAAGCTGCTCTCGACTGATTCCTAATTTTTCCCTTACGTTTTGTACAAAAGAAACTCCTTCTTGTTGTTGCGCCGCGGTAACGGTCTGTTTTAAAAAAACATCCGTTTTTTGTTCCTCATATCCCATCTCGGGCAGGATCCCTCTTAAAATCAAATTGCGAATTTTATTCCATTCTGCTTTTCCAGTTAAATCAATTTTATCTTCGCCAATCCGATCAACCGCTGTTCTCCCTTCCTCGACTTCTCTTGAGAATCTGCCACCCAGAATTTTCGCTCCTTCCAGTAAATCTTCAACCAAATCATCGGCTAAATAAATAATACGATATAATAACGGCCTTAACTTACCTGGATTCCATCTATCTTGCTCAGTTAATAAAAATATAGCGCTAATAATTTTTATATTTTGGTCTCGATCCTGATTAAATGCCTGTTCTTTAATATCCTTCACTAACTGTTGCAATAAATCTTGAAGCGTATCAACTGAAATTTTATCTTTAAATAAACCTTTTAGGTCTTGAAGAGTTTGATCATTGGTTTTTAGCCAATCTCTCAATTCATCCGCGGACATTTCTGAAACATCTTTGGTGGCTGGCTGTGGCGCTTGAGGGGCGGCTGTCGAAGGTTTTGCAGACAATTGGGCAATCAAAACGATAAAATCATCGGCATCGACGAAAAGGGCTTCGGCCCATTTTCTCCGTCGATTATCCCCGGATGGGAACCTTTCCCCACGCTCGTATTTTTCAATTTGTTTGATGGGAAAAGTTCCGGTCAATCCCATGTCCGCGGCCAATTCTTCTTTGGATTGTTTTTGCGATTTGCTACCCCGGAGAGCTTCCCGCCGCTTACCCATCCAAACACCAACATCTTGCAAAGAAGTAAAATTCTTTGCCTCTGTTTGTTCGGATAATTTAATAACAGTATTGGGCAACTCTGTCGTCGGCTTTTCTTGTCCTTGCAATTGCCTCAAGGCGGCTTCGGTGGCAGAAAGTTTTTCTTCGACTGATTTTTTGCTCAATCTTAGTCTCGCTAATTGCTGGGTTTGATCAACAGTAATCGCAGCCTGAATTTCTTGATCTCTTGTTGTCCTGAGTTCCTGTAATCTGGTCACGGCCGACTGAATGGCCTCATTCTTAGTTGATTTATTCTTCGCGATGTCGGCCTTCGTGTTCTCCAGGGTTTCATTCTGAACGTCCATACGGCTCTGGCGGAAACGCGTTTCAGCGGAGATATTTTCTTTCTCTGTGGCAAGACGTTGGGCGATATCGGCAGCCAGTGCGTCCCGTCGTTGTTCCAGCTTGACAATCTGTTGAGCGGATTTCGTCTCGAAGTCCGCAAAATCTTGTCTTAGATCAACCAACTCCCTTTCAATCTCTTGCTCTTGGGAAGCGAAGCTGCTGTTGATTCCTTCCTGTTTGACGGATATCGCGGTTTCGACTCCTTCGAGGGAATGACTTATTTTTTTATTAAGATTCACTAATCTTGCGATGCGCAGATAAAGCAAAGCCGTCTGTGCGATGGGATTGCCATCAATCAATTTTTCTAACGGCACGCCTTTCCCCGGATACTGGGGCTGCAATTCGATTCTTTTCGACTTAATTTGTTCATTCAAAATATTCCTTGCCGCAGGGAGCACCTCTTCCAAAAGTTTACTGATCCCCTGGAGCCATTGGTCTTGAGCGGTCTGATTGAGTAAGGTTCGCGCCTCGGTGAGTTTCGCTTGCAGATCGTTAAAAAATTCGTCTGTGCTTTTCAGCATGGCTTTATCGCCTCTAACTCCCAGTTCATTTCGAAAAGGCGCAGTTCTTTCGTTATTCAAAATAAGGCTAAAATTCGTGGCGATGTCATGTGTACTGGCACGATTTCTTTGCATCGCACTCTTTTGCGATTCCAATAGATTTCGGATCACCGCTAATGACTTTCCGGCAATATCCTCCGGAGTTAATCCAAAATCCGCTAACGCTTGAGTAAATCGGCCTCTCAGGATCGTCTGCATCACGTCTTCGCCTTTTGCAGTAACTTGATCGCCTCCCCCTTTTTTAACAAAAGCATCATAACCGCGAAACATTTGAGTAAAAATCGCTCCCAGAGACCCATTTATTTTCAGGTAATATACAATCGCAATCGGCAACTGACGTTCATCCCCCTCAAATAAACCCTCGCCATTGATCCCGGCGGCGTTACGAATAGCGTTTAGGTCCTTGGAGGCAAGAAATTTTCTAAACAGCCCTCTTGGGTTAGCCATCCACGCGCGTAAATCTCTCCGGAAATCTCTTCGAGCACCTCCGATGACGATCTTTGTTGCAGCTTTTTTCTGCCCTAATTCTAAAATGGCATTGATTTCATCTTTAAATTGATCCAGAAGCTCATTATCTTTATCATGTTGTTGTTTCAAATATTCTCTATAACCCATTTTCCGGACGGTTTGATATTCCGGTTGTTGCAATTTTCCCCGCAGACGCAGTCCAGCCGACTCAATCTCACGCAAACGTTGATCGATCTCATCTTTATTTATAGATTCTTCCTGCAATGTTTCTCTGATCATTTCCAAGTCTGAATCTCGGTTAGCTTCTGTGCTACTCGCAAACATCTCCACCAAAATTTTGAATTTAAATCGTGTATCTCTTTGGAGCGCTTCCATAATAATTTCTTGCGTTTCCGGAATCTCTGCCGGACCCAGTTCCGGATGCCGCTCTTCCAAATATTCTTTGATCAGTCCTCGGATCGAATTAATATCTGCAAATTCCTCTTCACTTAAACTATCCAAAATATTTTCCACAACGAGATTGATTTGCTCTTCTTCTAATTTAGGTTTCTCGCTCAGAGGGGCTTTTCTAGCCTGTACGATCCCCGGGATAAGATCCATAATTTTATCCAGGATCGGTTTTTCAGACAAAAATCTTCCTTGTTTTAAAAGTTCAGTACCTATATTTTCTAATGCAGCGACAAAGTCGGCCTCCTTAAGTTCTTCCACCTCTGTCACAAGATCGCTCAAGGTTGCGGCAATGGAACGAATATCTTCGTTTGAAGGGTTTACGATTACCGATTCCTTATAAATCATCTCAACGATCTGATGAATATCATAACCTTGAATCTTATCAGCATAATCCGCCTGCAATGTCTCCAGAATAGCGCCTTTGATCAAATCGACATCTTCAGCTTGCTGTTTCATTTCAATAATATTATCAATGAGAGGCATAAAATCTTCCGGGCCTAAGTCCAAAGCAGGCGTCGTGGTTTTTAATTCTTGAATCTTTGTTACAACCAGGGGAACAAGAGAATCAATCATTGTATCATCCCCTCTTAATCCAGGGGCTAACGATCGGATGGTGTTCGCAATCACTGCGCTCATACCACCATTTTGAGCAACGAACTCATCGCCTAAAGCAATAACCGCCCTAGCGACGGCTTCCGTATCAATTTCTGATCTGGTTAGCTCTTGGAGTTTACTCCAGAAAAGATCCTCGTTCACTTTCAAGGATTTAGCCCAGGCTTTCATTTTTGTCTCGTTGCTATACACCACAGGATAGGTATTGTTTTCATATGCAATCGTTGTTGTGCGGTCCATTCCGGTTATTTCGCCAAGAGCGGTATTGCTCATGCCCTGAGATCTGAATTCGCCTCGACGATCTTTCATATAGGCTCTCAGTTGATCAAGGGTCGTTATCTCTTGAGAAAAAACGGTGATCTCGGGCATCTGGTCATAAATCGCTCTTTCCCTTGCACGCTTGTCAGCAGGCGCAGTGGCAGGTGGTGTTGGAGATGGGGCTTGGCCTTCTAATGTTCTAACCTCCTGAACCCTCTGCCAAAACCAATCCGCATCCAGACCAAGATCCGCAGCGAAATCTTTGATTTGTTGTTCACTTAAGGTACGCAATTGCGGCGCGATTTGAATTATAATAAAATCCCCTTCGGAAAGGCCCAATGCGCTCATCATGTCTTGAATAGATAAAATATTGGCGCGACTCAAAATATTGGATAATAATACGACCGCAAAACCGATCCCCTCTTCCATATCATTGCTTCCAATAGATTGAATAACCTGTTGTAAACTTAAAAGCTGATCATAGGAGAATTGATTCATGTTTACTTCAGGCATTCGGGAAGAAAGATTTTCTCGTAGCGTATTGATCCTCGCTAACATTGCGACCGTTTGAGAACCGACAATCGCATCGATCCTTCCCAAAAACCAATCAGGATTTAAACCTAGCTTCTGGGCCCAAATTTCCATCCGGATCACTTTTTCTTCGTCAAACGTTTTTAAATTTTCTCCACGTTCATAATCGGTAAAACTTCTGCGGACAATCCCCATCGTCTCGGCAATCTCTCCTGACCCAACACCCAAGAAATCCTTTAATTCCCTCATCACCTGACCCAAAACGGTTATATCCGTCGCGCTCTCTAACTGCTTGACCAAATCTCTGATCTTATCCTGTTGCCCTGTCGAAAAGTTTCTCCATAACTCAGCATTGGAAAATTTCGTTCCGATATCATCGGTGGGAATTCCAGAGATAATCGCTTGAACCCTCCCCCAAAACCATTCAGGATTCAGTTCGAGAAACGCCGCCCATTTCTTCACCTTTTCAATTTTCTGGTCATCAAACTTTTCCATGTTGCGTCCATTTTCCCAGAAATTTAATAGTTGTGTTGACATTGAAACCGCGGCAGCCACATCGGCATTTCTTTTCGGACCTAAACCTAATTCGCGATTCGTATTCAAAAACCCTTTCAGGTCTTGCATTGCCTTCCCTAATACTTGCATATTCGTTGCCTGTTCAATGCGGTCAATCAGGGCCGCCAACTGGGATTGTTGTTCGGCCGAAAGCGAAGCAGTCTGCAGAGCCGCGGATATCTTTTCTGTGCCCAGCGATGGTCCAGGCGGCGTTGGAGTGGTCGGTTGTTCTTCTTCGACAACGATCGGTTGCGTCCCAATGATCTCTTGAATTCTTTGCCAGAATAATTCCGGGTTCAAATGCAGGACTCTCGCCCAGCTTTTCATCTGTGCTTCCAGAGGATTTTGCAGACCTTTGCCTTCTTCGTATTGGTTTTCTAAAATATCCGGAGTGATCCCCATGGCAACGGCTAATGTCTGCAATACGTCTTCCACCACATTGGTCGAATCCAGCAGCCCACGCAGATCCCGCATGGCGTCTCCGACTGTCGCCAGATCTACGGCATCGGTCAGTTGTTCCAAAATTCCGGCCTGGGCATTGCGTTCGGCAAAGGCGAGGGCGGGGAATTGCAAACCAGGGGCCCAGCGCAACCGGTTTAATTCCCGTTGAGCGTAAAAAAGATGCCGCTCGACTTCATTTTTTCCTTTTTGTAAACGCGCAACACTTTCTTGCTCTCCTGCCAAGGCCGCGGTTACCTCCTCTTCCCTGGCCGCTTCCAATCTTTGCAATTCTTCCCGTCGGCGTTGCTCTAATGCATGCTGTCGTTGTATCCTTTGCCTTTCAAAATCTTCTCTAAATTGTTGGTTGGTCTGTTCCCGGGTTCTTAATCTGTTGCGTAATTGAGCCTGATTGAGCGGATCGGTTGCCTGGGCCAGCTGTTGTTCAAGAGTTGCTCTGGTCTGTTCCTGTGTCCTGATTCTTCCTTCATTTTCATCGACCCATTTATCAAATTCCTGCTGCAGGGACGCTAAGGTTTCTTGAATTCTTGATTCCACCGTTGCCTCAAATTGTTGGGTCAGTGTCGCTCTTTTGGCTTCCAAGACGGCGGTTTGTTTTTTCAATTCCTCATTAATCAATAATAAACGGTTAAGCAGTCTGGCGACTTGCAGATAAGTCCACACCCGCGCGACCGCCGTATTCTCCGCCATGAGATCTTTAATCGTCAGTTTCTTTTGAGTTAGCTTTTTGGTGGTTTGAGCTTGTTGAATCCGAATCTGTTCGTCCAGATCTCTTTGTTTTGCTTGCCAATAAGGGGTTGCTAATTCTTTCGCATATTCTTTCAACAATTGACGGGCCTCTTTGATCGCTGACAAAACCTGAGTCTGACCATTGACGAGATCGTTTTGGCTCAATAAAAATCGACCTGCGACCAAGGAGCGATAAAGATTTTCTTCTTCCGGGGTAAACACCGCCGAAACAGCGGATGGTTTGGGAAGAAAAATAACAGGGGGGGCGACCTCAGGAGTTCCCTCGGGGAGCGCAGTCGCACCGCTCTCGGCTTTGGCTAAAAGCCCACGCAGAGATTGTTGGCCCATACCGAATTTTTCTAACCATGCAAGATAACTGGCACGGGCTTCTTGATTTTTTCTTTGGTTCTCCTGGGCTGTTTTCGTGGGAACATTTGTAACCGGACGTTGAAATAATCGATTGGGCAATCCTTTATCAATTAACTCTCTCAGCAATTCAATCGTGACAGGATGGCTGAGATAGCGTGTTGTTAAAATCTTGAACACTTGTTCGATGAATGTCATCAACCTGATGTCCAAACCATTCTGCTTCAAAAGCGCATCACTCAATGCCTTGACGACTTCATCCCGCTGATATTTATCCAAATTCACCAAAAGGCTGACATAAAATCGGAAAAGATTGTTTTCAATGTCAATGCTATAGCCGCCCCAGTTCGCATTAATGAGGGTCTTGTTATTCACCCGATATGCCCCGATCTTAATGTCTATCCTCGGCATATCGGCAGGCCCGCCGTTGACATTCATGGATGATCTGGATCGAACAAATTGGATAAAATCCTCCGCAAACTTTCGACCGTATCTTTCAGGCAAAGCGTTAATAAACGTTGCCAATTGATCCTGATATTTTGCCGTAAACCACCTTAACCGTTTATCGATCTGTCCATGAGATCTCGCCAATTCCATTTCCCACAGAAAACTTAACACAGTTTCGCTGACTTGTTCCGGAGTAATCGTACCGGTTTTGACCCCGGCATCTAAAACGCTCAATGAGCTTTCAAACCAGGCACGAACCGAAGCCATCCTTAGTAAATATCTTTCCGCGTAATTAAGATCGGCCAGCCCAAAAATATTATAAATTGCTGGTTGAGCAAAAATATGATCTCTTAAAGTCAATTCTCCTTGGGTTTCATCAAATAGGTCAGCGGGAACAGATCGCAACTGGGCTATGATCTGTTGATAAAGAATATCAAATAGTTTCTCTTTTCTCTTATCTTGGGCAACCGCCTTTAATGCCGTATCGACCTCTTTCCATTGCAGCCCGCGGATAAAAAGCTGATCGATTGTCTGTTCCGGCCAGCCTCTGTCAACAGCATCTATGATGTTGTCTAAAAAGTCCTCATCAATATCAACGCGCTTGGTCAAAAGCCCCGCGGTTTCATTCAACTCCAAAATTTTCTGCAATGTAAGGGATTCCGAGATACTCAAATCACGCGGACCGCCCGGAAGAACCACCTGGGTCGCGCCAAAGGCATTGGCCAACTGCCGGCGTAAAACGGGTTCCTCGGCTTTAGTTTTCGCTTGAAGATTATTCAAAATTTCTTTTCTGGAAATGTGTTGAAAATCCAACAGCGCAGAAACCGTCTCAGCCAAAGTTCCATCAAAAGTTAGAAGGGCAACGTCCCCTCGAGGGGTAATGAATTCAATGTCGTCTGCTGCTGTCGATTGACCCGCCTCACCAGCTGCGGGAGTGACACCTAAAACGCCCATGCCGATCCCTAACGAACCGCCTCCTTTTTGCTGAGGATCGGTCAATGCTTCGACATTGAGGACTTCCGCTCGCCCGATTTCTCTGGCTAAAGCCAATTTTTCTTCTCGGGTATCGGCAATTTCAGGATTAACCTCTTCGCCAATGTCAACAAAATCAGCCCCGCCCGAAAAATATTTTCGGGGAACATTATTTTTACTGTAAGGATCGATATCTTCCTTGATATAGCTGTAAACCCCCGCTTTAAACGCCTCAAGATATTGCTCATAAATTTTTTCGCGGATTTTTTTGTCATTCACATCCACGCCATCAATTTTCTTTTGATCCACATAAACTTTGTAGAGGAAACTTTCCTTTAATCTTTTTTTATACCAAGCCGCCAAGATCAGGGCATTATAAACCTGACGGAGTTGAGCGAAATTTTTGCCTTCATTGACTTCTTTTTCTATCGCAGGGATGAGAACCTCTTTGGCCACGTTCGAAGATACATTACTAATATGTTCCACATCCTCTTTTTGAAGTTGATCTGTCCCGAATTCCGCGGCCTTGGCGTTCTTATTGATCGCCAAATAATCTTCTTCCATCATAACTTTAAGATGGCTGTTCATGATATAAACCGTATTCTGTTCTTCACTCTCATAAAGGAAAGCTTTATCCGGGACAATCCAAACCTTATTAAATGTGTTCATAGGAATATTCGTTGTCCCATAAAGCTCATAAGCCTTTTGATAAACCATGTCCCAAAATCTCTTGCCTAATCCTGTTTCAGGATAAGTTAAGGAAGCCATGAGTTGTTTCAGGACATAATCCTGGCCTAACAGGTCCCTTCCCATCTGGGTAATGCCTAATTCATCGGAAGAAATTCGCTCTTTCTCGTAGGGAGACAGGTTGACCCACAGGTCTTTTTCGGGAATAGTCAAACCGGCCAGAAAATATTTGATTAATGTTTCGGATTCCGTTTTTGCCTGTGCTTTATTGCTCTGTAAAATTGTTTGGTCACCCGTGTCGACAATAAAATTAAAATAAAACGGGTTTTCGGGATGGATGGTGATCCCTTTTAACATCGCGGGAGTAAAAACAGGGGTCGTTGAAACAATCACGCCAGGTTTGGGGAGTCCAGGAACGTTTTGGGCAAAACTTAAGGATGGCGGAATAACGGAATTTATAAGAAATGAAAAAAGGATAATTGGATTGATTACCCGGAGGGAATTACGAGATTGAGTTCGCCTAAGAAGATGTGTCATGATTTATATTGAATTAACAAAAAAATAATGTTCTTTATTTCAGTTATTCATAAAACTCCTCTTTCAAATTTGGAATACTATGGAAGCATCAATACAAAAAAACTATAACATAACATCCGTTGATGTGCAAATATTATTTTCAGCCGGATCCTGTTCATTCCATCTTCTCTCTTCTCTAAAAAAATTATATTAAATTTGGGGAAATGCGCAGCGGTTTGGCTTCTTTTTGTAGCCGCAGCATTGATCCCCGGGCCAAGATTGATGGAGGATATTGCGGATAGGTACACAGAGGAATGGTTTACCACTTAAAGTTTTGCGTAGGCCGAAACGGTTTGCGTAAATAGAACAGAAATATTGGCCATTGGCTTTTTGAGTCAGATGTTCACAGGGATCCCCTTCCAACGTGCCGCAGCAAGCCCCGCAACGCGTACACGTATTTTCCCACTCGTGTTGTTGACGTTCTTGAAGAATTTGATATTTCAGACCATCATCTGAAGCTTCCCTCAACAGCAACTTTTCTCCTGACGACCCGTGCAAACGAAATGATCAGCTACATCTGATTTACCGTATAGCCTTGCTTTTTTAAAATTTCAATCATCCCCTTGTCCCCGAGCAAATGGGCCGCGCCCACAACAACGAAATAGGTTTGATCTGTTTTTAGATATTCGCTGATCTTCTGCGCCATCCTTTGACTTCGCTCGAACAACAACTTCTCATAAACAGGAGCTGTATCAGGATATTTTGTCAAGCCGTCGGTGATCGTGATCTTTTCCATCATGGCGGCATCGCCGTTTTGCCAAGCCGAGGTGATGTAATTGAGCATATTTTCTGTCTCTTCCAAATCATGTAATATATATCTCAACAAAAGATCCTGATCTTGCAAGCTGTCAAACATGGAGATCTGTTCATCCAAAGTCTCTAAGGCAATAATTTTCTGGGATTCACTGACTTTTTTGAGAAAATATCGGTCAATCCCATATTCCTCATTCAAACCCAGTTTTTTAAGCTGGGCCATGGTCAGATTCATGGCAATAAACCATGGTTTAAAATTATTCAATTGGGCCAAGTCCAAATCATACCGGGAGGAAAATTTTCCGAGGCTCATTAAAAGTTCCGCAGACACATAGTCCCGGAGTTGTTGGCCATTCTGATAGGCCGCCCTCGCAAGCAGGGTCTTTTGCAGAAGCGCTGGATCGCTATGCTCCGAGTCCAATTCAACCACCAAAAATGCCGATTGACTGAATGCATCTTCAATCGGTTTATCTAAAGGAAAAAACTGCGCGTTTCCTAAATTGATCGATCCCAAGATAAAGACCGAATTCGAGGCCGAACGAACCTCCCACATGAAATGCTTTTTGGTGGTTTTCCCTTCTTGCGAGATCTCTTTAATTTCATCCCGGTAATATGTGACAGACATGCCAATGCCAGGATCAATACGGATGAATTTGTCATTTTCTTCGGTAATGGTTCCATCAACAGACTTGCCGGATTTGAGCAAGACCGTCTCAGCCAAGGCACAATTGGCCGAAAGAACGATTAAGTTAACGACACAATATAATCGGATCGCGGACAAAGGATGTAGAATAACAGAAGTCTTCATGGATGAAAAAACAGCTTATAAACGTCATGACTAAGAAAAATTCAAATAATCGGTTTCCTCTCGCATCTCAAGAATTCTTTCCCGCTCGCGTTTTTTACGAGCCTCTTCTTTACGTTTTTCTTCTTCCTTGGCTTGCAGCAAATCCGAGTAATGCTGATTAGCCACACCGACCACTTCTTTAAAAAAGTCCAATTGCTGTTGTTTATTATCTTCCCCGGAAATAATCACGACGATACGTTTTTCAATAATACTGTATTGCCTTTTTTTGTCATACGGATTGATGCGATATGCAGAATGAAAAAATTTGACCCACAAATCATCCGGTCTATCCGAAAGAATCAGAGGATATTTATAAGCAATATCAAACGAGTTATCCTTCTCGATCCCCTCTTTATCAACCCCGGTGATCTTTACAGCTACAAAAGCCATAAGAGCGCCCCCTCATTTATTAATTAAAAAATCTCAATAAAGCCTTGAACCACTTTCTCAATTTTGCTAGCGTATTTCTTAAATCCTATTTCAGCATTGATCTATTATTATATGATTCTTGAATATTTACAATTTCAAAAACAATTAAAAATTAATACCATTTCTTGCTTAATCTGCTTATTATCTCTCATTTTTTTGTGTGATAAAAACAATTCTCTTTGGGCCGCACCATCCGATGCCATTGCTTCCGATCACATTCTTGAAATCCAGCAGGACCACTATCAAGCAGACGGAGTTCTGGTGACCAGGCCCAACGTTATGGATACCCAAATCCACCGTCTCATAGGCTGCAATAATCTTTATTCCATTGAAAATTATCTGACCTGGCTCGATCAACACGTTCAAAATCAAAAAGATATCGAAGACTCCTGGTCCAACCCGGTCGAATTGCTGCGAACTCAGCGAGGCGACTGTGAAGACTACGCCCTGCTCAATGCAACCGTAACCCGAATTTTAGGCTACCCATCGCATATCCTGGCCATTATCCAGCCCAATACAAATAAGAACCACGCTATCTGTTCATTTTTCAAAAACGGTCATTACTACTGGATCGATAATAAAAGTTTAAAAAAAACGACCGCTGGCACTTTAGAAGAATTTTCGCATTGCATACTGAAGGAATTTAAATCTTCCTATCTTTTCGAATATCGGATCGAAACCCAGACCTGGGCATTGCTCTCCTCAAACTCTTTATAATATTGGAGTGGATATTGAAAATTCATTTTGCCTTGGATGAAAAAAGAGAGAAAATCTGAATGGTGAAATCAAGAATATCTTCGGATCACACTAATGACCTTTCCGATAATAGAAACCTCATTCGTGACCATAACGGGCTCATATTTGGGATTAGCCGGCTCAAGATAAAATTGATCTTTTTTACGGCGCAGATGCTTAATCGTCGCCTCTTCTCCTATTAAAGCGACAATCGTCTCTCCGGTCTTGGCCATGGATTGCCGTCGGACCAAAACAAGATCACCAGGCATGATCCCCGCCTCGATCATACTGTCTCCTTTCACCTTCAGAGCGAAGATGTTTTCATCCGAGAAAACAATACTATCGAGATCCAGATAACCTTCGATATCTTCGACCGCCAGGCTCGGCAGTCCGGCCCGGACACTCCCTAGGACAGGAATAGAAAAAATATTTTCTTTGACGAGTTCGATCGCTCTTGATTTCTTGGCAGAGACCCGGACAAATCCCTTTTGGATCAGGGCCTTTAAATGATCTCGAACGGTAGCCGTGGAGGCGAAACCGAAATGACCGGCGATCTCACGCAGTGTGGGAGGAATTCTGGTGGATTTGATCGTCACATCGACGAACCTGAGGACTTCTTTCTGTTTGAGTGTCAAACTCGATAAATTATTCATGGCAAAACACTACCACTCATATGAGTGGTAGTCAAGAAATTATTTCCCCTTTTTCTTTTTAAGAATAAAATTTTATGCCGGATTCGGCTTTTGATCTGGCGGGACGTTGGGACCTAAATACTTGAGGATTTTTTCCAGTAAAGCTTCGATTTGGATCGGCTTCACGATGTAACCTTTAATTCGTTTCAACCCAAAGATCGGCTGATGCTCGGCATGAGCGGTCAAAACCAAAACAGGGATGGCTTGAAATTCGGAGGGTAATTTCCTCAGCTCAGTCATAAATGTATAACCGTTCATCCGGGGCATTTCCACATCCAAGATAATCATATCCGGTTTTTGGGTTGTAACCGCCGCCAACCCCTCATCACCATCATGGGCAACGTTCACCACATAATGATGCGCCTGCAAACGGTTTTGAATAAGCGTCACATTGGTTAAATCATCGTCGATCAGCAGTATTTTGTGGGCCATATTCGTTAGGAGGTCAAATGAGCCGGATTAATGTCTAAGATTTTTTTAAATGCGAAATGCCTTGAACTTGCTCTATGATAACAAAATTTATTGTCAAAATCTAAAAATAAATATTTTTTTATTTCACTTCGTTCTCTAATTTATGCATCAGCGTCTCGGCCTGATTCAAGAGTTCGACCGGGGCGACCTTCAAGACCTCCATATCCTTTTTAAATGACCGGATCGCATTGAGAAGTTTTCGGATCGCCGCCACATTTCTCTTCTCTCGTTCCTCATCAGGGTCCAATTCTTTTCTTTGTTTCATGAGAGTCGTCAGGTCTTTTCGAATCAGGGTCGCATCTTTCCCTTTTTCAAAAACAGCCTCTTTCAGACGATCAAACTCTTCTTTGGGCAATTCTTTTCTGTTTTTCGCTAAACGCAGGGCATTCACCGTCTCGTAACCGGGAATCTTTCCGGCCTCTGTGGACTCGCTATATTCTTGTTTCAAATACGCTGGCTCCTCACTTTCCAAAAAATAATATGTCTTTAACAACTTCATCGCCACTTGTTTTTTGAGTCCGATCTCTTTCTCGGTATAATCTTCAAACTTTTCGTAACCCCAAAGTTTATAAATTTTGTCATTCCAGACCGAGTAAAGGGCTTGGCCTAATTTGACCCAAGAGATTTTAAAATCTTTGGCATGCTGCAAAACACCTCTTCTCAAAGTTTCATCGGTGATCTGTCCGATTCCAGAAGTTTTTCCCTCGTATAAAAGCGAATTTAATGTGTTCATCTGTCTCCTCGCCAAGATCACATTTTATGATCTTACTTATTTGATCCCTCATGATTACGACTTTAAGGATATTCGTTAGTGAATCGGAAGCTCGATACAACGTAACCCCAGTCTTTTTTTGATCTTCTCATTACTGATGATTTTGTATGCACCCGGAGATTCCCCGGGAAAAACCGGGCTGGATAATCCCCTCTTCACGGCGATGGTCGTATAAAGTTCTTTTCTGGTCGGATGCGCGTCGCTGCAGGCGTTAAAAAGTTCTCCCCTGATATTTTGAGTAATCACTCCGGTCAGAATCCGAACCGCATCATCCAGATGAATCAAATTGACCGGTGCATCCGAGGCCTTTTGAGAAAGCGGATGACGGTCCGAGGAACGATTCAGCATAAATGATGCCAACTGCCGATCACCGCCGTATAATCCCGCGAAACGCACAACGGTTGTTTGAAAATATTTGCTGCGACACAGGCTCTGTTCCGCCTCCAATAAAATCCTGGCTCGATCTGATTCTGGAATAAAAACAACATCCTCGGTCATAATACGGTTGGAATCAGGATAAACCGAGGTCGAACTGGTAAAGATGACAAATCGAATCGGAGATTGCTCTAGCTGTGTAATCACCGAATTAATTTGATCCAAATAAATGTGAGGAGGAGTCAAATCTCTGCGGAATGGAATCGTTAAAACAAGAATTTTCGATTGAAAAAAATCGTTAATTTTTTCACCGGAAATGGACGGGGACACCTTCAGGAAGAAAGGGGCAATGTTCTCTTCAGCGAGAATATTCAATTTTTGCGGGGTCGTCGTGGATCCTTTGACCCCAAAGCCCAAAGAAACAAGTTGTTTTGCCAGCGGAAACCCTAACCAGCCGCATCCCAAAACACTGATTCCCGATTTTCTATTCATGCAAACCTTATAATCGATCAGAAATAATGAGACCCAAACAAATCGCTTGGGTCTCATTATAAAAAAATTCGTTTTATTGAGATTATTCTAAATATGTTTTTAATTCATCCCAGGTTTTGCGTCCGACAACACCATCGGCGGTCAGATTACGGGATTTTTGGAAATCGGCAATGGCGCGTTTGGTCTTCTGCCCGATCTTACCGTCCACCGGGCCATTGTAATAGCCCGCTTTTTTCAGGGCTAATTGCACCTGATCGACGCTTGCGTCTATTCTGATAATACTATCGTTTTTGAGACCAAGATCCTTATCAGAATATTTCGGCAGCTTTCGATACGCCGGTTCTTTACTGGATTCTTGCGACAAGGTCTGGATTTCGTTTTTCAGATCACTGATTTCTTCTTCTTTTTGTGACAACTGCTCCTCTAATTGACTAATTCGCATTTGCGTCTGGTCTGCGGACATATCGGCCCGGCGAGTTGTTGCGCAACCAATCAGAGTAAAAGCTAAAACCAGGTAAAAAAATAATCTTCCCACCACTATTCCCTCCTTCTGATGATTAAAATTTTAGAGTATTTATATCAAATTTTATTTTATATATCTCTGGTGTACTATCGTGTGTCTATTGTAGCACAAAGTTTATTTTCAGTTAAATTTCTTTAAAATTTTTATGGCCTGCTGTTTCACTTGGAACTGAACCACGCTTTTCTTAAACCTGAGCATAAAGCTCTTCTTTTTTCTTTTTAATGTCTTCGTCAATCAGATATTCATCATAAGACGTCAGTTTATCGATCATTCCTCCGGGCGTAATTTCAATGATACGGTTGGCGATCGTTTGGACGAACTGATGATCATGGGACGTAAAAAGGACGACCCCTTTAAAATCAATCAAACTGTTATTCAACGAAGTAATGGATTCAAGGTCGAGATGATTCGTCGGTTCATCAAGCAATAAAACGTTTGCGCTTTGCAGCATCATTCTGGCCAGCATACACCGGACTTTTTCTCCTCCTGATAAAACGTTCGATTTCTTCAACGGTTCTTCCCCGGAGAAAAGCATCCGTCCTAAAAAACTCCGGATAAAGTTCTCATCCCGTTCTTTCGAAAACTGCCTGAGCCAGTCGATTAAATTGGCGTCGCTGTTGAAAAAATTCGAATTATCTTTTGGAAAAAACGCGCGTGAGGTCGTGCTGCCCCAAAGACAATCTCCGGAATCAGGGGCTTGCGCTCCCATAAGAACCGCAAACAAAGTCGATAACGCAAGGCTATTGCGGCTCACAAACGCGACTTTGTCTCCTTTATGGATTGTGAAGGAGATATCGCGAAAGACCATCATTCCCTCTTGAGTCTTGGCCAATTTTTCGACGGTCAAGACTTCGTTGCCGATCTCTTTTTCATATTTAAACAAAATGTGCGGGTACTTGCGCGAAGAAGGTTTGATATCATCCAGCGTCAATTTATCCAGCAGCTTCTTGCGCGAGGTGGCCTGTTTGGATTTGGAGGCATTGGCGCTGAACCGCGCGATGAACGTCTGTAATTCTTTGATTTTCTCCTCGGCCTTTTTATTTTGATCGCGCCGTTGGGCCAGCGCCAGCTGGCTTGACTCATACCAAAAACTATAATTGCCCGTGTAAAGCTGGATCTTACCGAAATCAATATCCGCAATATGCGTGCAAACTTTATCTAAAAAATGGCGGTCATGCGAAACGACGATCACGGTATTTTTGAAATCATAAAGAAATTCCTCCAGCCATAAGACAGACTCAATGTCCAGATGGTTCGTAGGTTCATCCAGCAACAGGATATCGGGATTGCCGAACAACGCCTGGGACAGAAGCACCCGGACTTTATCTTTGGCTTCGAGCTCTTTCATTTTCAGCCGGTGCAGCTGTTGCGGAATGCCTAATCCGCTTAACATTTGCGCCGCTTCGGTTTCAGCGTCCCAGCCATGCAGTTTTTCGAATTCCGTTTCCAGTTCTGAGGCGCGGATGCCATCGGCGTCGCTAAAATCCGGTTTGGCGTAAATTGCGTCTTTCTCTTCCATAATCTCAAAGAGTTTCCGGTGCCCCATGATCACGGTCTTCAAAACCTCGATCTCATCAAACTCAAAATGGTTTTGCCTTAAAAACGCCAGACGGTCTTGAGGGGTGATCTCCACTTTTCCGGAAGAAGACTCGATTTCTCCGGAAAGAATTTTCAAAAAGGTGGATTTGCCCGAGCCGTTGGCACCAATCAGTCCGTAACAATTTCCGGGCGTAAATTTAATATTGACCTCGTCGAAAAGGACTCTTTTGCCAAAGCGAAGACTTATATTATTTGTGCTGATCATATTTTTCCAAGCTCATTACGAATTTAGAGTTGGAGTATATTACATTCCTGTCTAAATTCTGTCAACAAAACACTCTCAATCTTCTATAGGCAAGGAGAACAATTCTTGTTATAATCCCGAAGAAAGCGGTTTGGAATTTTATGATCAAATAAGTGAACCAGTCATCCCCAAAAAATTCATATGCATCAATCCCCGTCCTGATATTCTTGTTAGGAATCATTCTTTATTTTAGTCCCCTTTTTAATCGCCATTTTTTTTATGATGATGATATCAGCATTGTCAATAATCAGGCCATTCGCGAGCTCGGCAATTGGGGTGATCTTTGGCGGGCGTTCAATTCCCGTTTTGTCGTTGGAGTCAGTTACGCTTTCAATTTCTGGCTGGACGGATTGAATCCGTTGGGATACCGGATCACGAATCTTCTCATCCATCTGATCTCTTCACTTGTGATCTACCGGATTATCTTGCTGACCTTTCAAACCGCATACTTTCGATCAAAGACCATCCCCTATGCACCTCGATCAATCGCGTTATGGACGGCACTTATTTTTTTGGCCCACCCGATCCAGACCGAAGCAGTCAATTTTTTGACTCAAAGGGCGGCGTTGCTGGCTAGCCTATTTTATTTTTTGACCCTGTCCTTTTATATTCAAGGGCGGATCCTCTGGATTCAGAAAAACAGAACTCAAGGGTTGGGACTGTTCGCCTTATCCCTCGGGACAACGGTTTTGGGGATGCTTTCCAAAGAAATCACATTCTCTTTACCATGGACGCTAACTGCTTATGAGCTCTATTTTTTCAACAATAAAGAAGAAAAATTTTCGTCCAGATTAATTCTCCTGAGTCCGTTTCTAATCACATTGTTTTTGATCCCTTGGACCCTGCAGCAAACGTCTTTTTCAACGCTTTCCACTACGAGGATTGCCACCATCACCACAGAATTTTCTTCTGAACAAGAAAACGGTATACATCCCGTTGATATCACCCGCGCGCGCGGAGCAACACTCAGCCGCACCGACTATTTCCTGACCGAGCAGAATGTGTTGGCCACATATCTGCGTCTTTTATTTTTACCAATCAACCAGAATATCGATTACGATTATCCTCTGTTTCATTCCCCCAATATCACGACCGTGCTGTGCGTGTTCCTGTTCGTCATCCTGATCGGAATTACCATCAAAACATTTCACCGACAGAGAATAATTTCCTGGGGGATCCTTTGGTTCTTTCTGACCTTGAGTGTTGAATCGAGCTTCATCCCCATCGGACATGTCATTGCGGAATATCGGCTCTATCCGGCCATGCTGGGATTTGCAGTTGTCCTGACGGTCGTGATCTTTCTGTTATCAAACCATGATCCCAGCAAGGCCCGGATCCTGCTGGCGGCATGGGTTTTGGTTTTATCAATGATGACTATCCAGCGTAATCAATTATGGAAAAACGAAATGGCCCTTTGGGAAGATACCGTCCAAAAATCCCCGAATAAAGTCCGACCGTGGAACAATCTAG
>JAHFFY010000073.1 GCA_023247705.1 Candidatus Omnitrophota bacterium
ATCCATCAAGATAACCGTCGGCAATGGGAAAGAAAACAATGACCCAAAACAACCGCATTCATTAAGGGGAAGATTCCTGATGATAGCCTGTCCGACGATTATCAGAAATATCGTTACGAAGAACAATAGACAACGCAACGCCCACAGGGTCCAAAGACCGAGGATGACAAAAACCCCGGCAATTAATTCAGCCCATGGAAAAAAACGGGCCACCAGATCATCCCAAGGCGGGCCGATCAAGTCATATCCCTGGATCGCATAAAGGAAATTTTGATAAGGACTCAGCAGCTTCTCTGTACCAGAGATAACAAAGACAAATCCGACCAAAATCCTCATAAGAATCAGAGCGTTAATTGGGGGCTCCTTGTTGACTTTGTTGAGTATTCACTGTTTGATTCCAATCCGTTCGATTCCCGGCAAAAGGATGATCAGCGACCTTGGGCAGATCCATAAAATTTTTCCCGGGTTCTATCCAATCCTTGAAGTTGGGGTCGGTCAGGGCCTGCTCCAACGACTTCAAGCCAACGACCATCTTTCCATTCACAAAATAACTCGGGGTGGAATTAACACCTAACGCCAGACCTTCGGCCTTATTCTGCGCGATCGCTTCTCCAACCGCCTCGCTGTCCAGACAAGCATCCAACTTTTTTAAATCAACTCCGGCATTGTTCGCGATCTCACGAAAAACAGAATCAGGATTAATCATTTTATGCCAATCTTTCTGTCGTGCGAACAAACCATCATGCACCGGCCAGAACTTTCCCTGCTGTGCGGAACATTCGGCATAACGGGCGGCAAAAATAGTATGTTGATGAATTTTTTCCAGGGGAAAATATTTAATCTCAAGATAAAACTGGTCTCCCTTATCATTAAAAAATTTTTTTAAATATTCGGCGGATTGTGCACAGGCGCCGCATTGAAAATCCATATACTCGACAATTTTCGTCACCGCGTTTGGATTTCCTTTAACCCTGTTGGAAGCACTGGTTGCATGGACAGTGGTCGTAAATCTTTTATAAATACGGACCAAATAGATCGCGGCAATACAAACAAGAATCAGCGCTAACGCTAAAATTGTTTTCTTATTTTTGGATTTTCCCATTGAACTGAACACATTTTTGAGTTTAACCTAAAATCGATTCTTCTGTTTTAAAACGGAACAAAGACAATATGGACAGGAATCGAAAGATAAGAATCATTCTAACATAAAAAACAACTAAATAAATTGTGTGCAAACTAAACTTGCCGATTGAATAATTGTTCCTCGGAGAAACTGTCAAAAAGATTGTCGATATTTTCAGTAGCTTTGGTTACCGTTAGATTTTGGGGATGTTCCCCATTGTCAGTTCAATGACCAATCGTTTTTTGTCTTGGAGAAAAAAACTGATTTCATATTTCTCGCGTTGCTGCGAAGCAAATTCAACGCCTAAAAAAGCCGAATTACGATAGCTCGAAAAATGCGACATCTGCAATTCAATATATCCAAGCTTGGCCACTTCCGCTTTAAATTGTCCCGCAATGACATTGCATAGCGTTCCGCAGGCGTCTTTCAATTCATCCTCGTCATCTTCATCAATGATCGGATACTGCAAATATCTCAACAACTTTCCAACAAACTCCTGTTCTACATACACGATCACCGTCCCAAGCGCTTTGTGTTCTTCCAAATCTTTAACACTCTTATAATAGTTGACGCTCGAGATGAAGGTAGGAGTCTCAAACTTTTCCATGCCAAAAACACGCATGCGGTGCATAAACTCGACAATATCTTTTTTTTCAATCACCGGTTCGCAAGAAAGAGCGAGCTCTCCTCTTTTCTTAAACATGTTTTTGACGACTCCGGCCAAATTGATCGCCAGATTAAATAATTCTTCAAAATTTTCATCCTGTGACAATCCTCGTCTCCTTCAAGACCCAACAATGCCAAGATGATTGTTCCCGGATCAACTCTTATCAACATGATCTATCGTACAAAAGGCTTGATGGCCATCAAAAGAGTTTCGGGTTTATACGGTTTAACCACATACCCGGCCAGATTAGGATTGGCCTCTCTGGCTTCCTTTTTATTATCATCGGACCCGGATGCAGTCACCATGACAATCGGAATATAGGCGACGGCGGGAACGTGGCTGACCGCTTTCATAAACTCAATCCCGGACATTTTCGGCATTTGCCAATCTAAAAGAATCAAACAAATATCTTTGTAATTATTTCCTAAAACCTGAATGGCTTCTTCTCCATCCACCGCTTGCAGGATTTCGTTTTCAATTCCGGATTTCTTTAAAACGCTCATCAGGAGTTTTCGTTCCAGCACAGAATCATCTACGATTAGGATTTTCATTTTTTGACTTTAATGAATATTATCTGCTCAACTGAATCACTTAATTCAACCAATCTTTGTTTAAGTCAACGCGCAAGATAGATAATCTATAAGATATAACAAGACATAAAAAAATTCACTTAAAATTTCAGATTTCGCACACCCTGATTTCAACTGCCCATCTCGGGTATTTTTTCGGATTCAAAAATTGTTTTTACAATAACATTATTGTTTTAATTTCAGTTCAGTCCCGTCTTTCGAGCAATACTGAGCCCCATCGGTATACGTCGCTCCGCACACCGGACAAAACTTGGTTGCCATTTTCTCACCGACCAACATCCCGCCCACCGCTCCAACGGCCCCACCGATCGCGGCCCCCTCAAGATCATGCCCTGATTGATGACCAATAATGCCCCCCACCGTGGCCCCGCCTAATCCGCCAACGGTTGCCCCCTGTTGGGTTGTCGTGCAACCAATACAGCTAAACAGTAAAATTAAAAATATTTTTTTCATAAGTCCCTCCTCATTATCTTTTAGAATTATTTTAAATCTATCTTACCGTACGAACAATCAAAAATTTTACGTCTCCGGTCGCTATTGTCATCTTGCCCAAATTCAATCGATCCACGGGAACATGATCCTGATCGAAATTATCCAACGATAATTCATATTCTCCCGGGTCCAACATTAATCTGGTCACGCGAATCTCGGCAGGCAGAGTCTGCCAGCTTCTTAAATCCGCCTGCTCGGAATAAAGATTAAAAAGGCTGGCCGCAATCTGAAACCCGACAGCGGAGTTATCTCCATACCGTTTCTGGATCATTTGTTCGCCGGTGTGTTCAACAACATATTTTCCGATGGGTCTGGCGATGGCCTTGGCTAAAACGCGCAACTTCCGGTTTTCAAGATTCTGGATGCCGATCCGGCTGATGTCTTCGGCGATTTCAGATTCGGCCCCCATGTCATCATGATGAACCAAACGGCCACCTTTTAAATCTTTTGCAGAAAATTTCGACGTCTTCGTTTCACAAAACCGTTCGTGATAGGCCGGAAACGCTAACCGCGTGATAATCCCCCCGGGCAACGGGATCGGCAAGCTGTATTGCGTTTTGATCGCCGCAAGACCATTATACTGGATCAAATAAATCTGTCCCTTTTTCTTTTTATCCGCGATCCTGACCAAAGGAACATCGGGATATCGCGCGTGATATTCAGCAAAATCATTTTGCCCCATCCATTGGGCCGCCGCAAGGATATTTTCTTTTAAAATCAATGGAACATCCACGTGATAATTTTGGGAATAATCCTCACGGTAAATCTCTTCAGCCTTTTTATAGGATATAAACGCATCGTTATAATCCTCAGGAGTCCCGTTGGCCTCGTAAAGAATCCCCATCAAAAGCCTAGCGAAGGCGTCTTCTTTGTAAACGTTTTTTTGTTGAGGAGGATACTGACTATCGATCAACGAAAGTTTGAGGTCGACTTGCCTGGCTTCCACCAGGGCTTCGCTCAGATTATTTAACGCGGTATAATTTAAGGCTTGGAAGATATTGACGAGAACATGCTCGAAATCCTCACCGTGATAAGGCGCGGAATAATCATTGATGACCCAGGTCGCCACCCCTTGGCTGATGGACTGGGTATACAATTCATCGAACTTGGATTTTGCTTTTTCAAAAAATTGTATGCTGTCGGTATAATTTTTCGCCAGGTGAAGAACCAGCGCTTTATCGAGGTCAAACAGCAGCTCATTATTCTTTCCGTAAGCATCCTTGATGGAATCCATCATAGCTAAAGCCTTCTCGGCTTTATTGGCAACGATAAGGCTGTTGACCTGAGGCTGAACGTTGGGCGGAGCGCTTGCGCACGCGGGAACAAAAAATAAAAAACCTAAACCCAGAAGGCATAATTTCAATTTGCCTGTTCGTGGCAATAAAATTGCCTTCAACGGTGAATGATCCCCCATCTTCAATCCCTCAGAACGATTTAATCGTCTCAGGGAGGATAAAATACCCATGACAGAATTTTCTTTTAGAGAGAGTATTTGACGTTCGTAACGGATTTCTTGATTTGTTTCTGGCCGATCCAGACTTTTTGATTGGTCGTTAAATCAATCAACTCCAAATCCACCTGGTACATCACCGCATACTTCCCCTTAATCTGATCTGTCACCGAGTTGACGCTCCCCTGAATCATAAAATCAGAGCCGGTTTCTTTTCCTTTAGGTTTGATGGTGGAGGGGTCCGTGTTTCCGGATTGCTGATCTTCCCGTTCATCGCGGATATCTTGTCGTTCTTGACGGTTGGCGACAAAAATGACTTTCCCTGAATTAAGGAGATTTTTTTCCAAATCTTTAATAAACAATTGAGAATTAATATGCTCTGAACTGCGGTTAATGATCGTCCCGATAATAATGACGGGGGTCCGGTGATTCATCTCATCGAATTTATTAAGCCACGGTCGTCCCAAACAATCTTTGATCATCTCTTCCGCAACCAAACGAGAGTCCGTATCATTCCATTTGCCGCTTAAATCAATCGGTTTGTCTATTTCCGTCCGCGTTACTTTGGGCGCGCTCGAGCAGCCCACCAGCCCTACGATCATAAAAATACTGCCAAGACCTAACACCAAAAAACTTTTACGACTCATCTTGATCTCCTTTTTCTAAAGAATGAATTCTTGCTCCGTCTTATTTCAATTTAATTCTGGCGTTATTCTAACATGTTCATCAGAGGTGGTCAAATAATGCTCCGGAAGAAACAGCAGTCGAAACGGAAGTATATTGAGGAAAGATCTTGTTACGTGGAATGAACGGCTAAACTCTTGAAACAACGATTGACTCAGAATCCTAACGACCGCTTCCGAACCGACACGTCGCACCCAAAGTAACCGCCCAAGAATCCCAGCTCACCTCATTAAGCATTGTTTCAACAATGGTGCCGTCCGTGAAAAAGGTTCGATCCGTTCCGTTATTGGTTTCAAAATCTTTGAAATCCGCATTGAGATCAATGGACCAATGATCGTTCAGAGCATATCCTCCTCCAAAACCAAAAATCATCCCTGTTCCATCAGCCTCGTGTTCATAACTTCTGGGATGCTGAAAATCCGATCGCAAATTCCAATCGGCTTCGGCAAAGTATTCAGCCCAATGATACTCAAATCTGAAAAATCCGTTCAGCCGGTTTCTGGTCCCAAACAATTCGAATCCCAGCCATGGCCCCTGCCATTCTGCTTTATACGTGCTGTTCAACCCGGGGAATGGCCCATCGGGGGGAATCGTTTGAAACCCTTCGGTCTCGCGCAAATTCTGCCGATGATAAGAATATCCGCCTAAAAGAGTCAACCACAAATCATTGACCAGCCAAAATTCATGATATTGATCCAAAGACATCCGATAGCCGAATCCGCTGGAAAAATCATAGACTTCATCATCGTCGGATTTATTATTAGAACGGGAGAATTCTGAAGTTCGATCGTTGCCGGAATAATCCGAATCCTGATTCTCTCCGCTATAAATATCGCCGTAACTGGCGTAACCATCCACCACGTACGCATTGTTGAAAACAACATCCCATTTTGCCTTGATCTCATACATCTCCAGGTCACGCCAAGTCAATTCGGATAAAACGTTGGGTGTTCCGCCGGTATTCGCGATACTCCAATCGAGGTTATCCAGACGATACCCGCCATTGATCTGCAATGTTATCTCGATTGGGCTGGTGCCGATCAAATAATAATAATTTTCGGAAGTATTTAGATCAGAGGTTGAATGATCTCCGAATAAACTCTGGTTTGCCCGGGTAATAATATCGATGTCAGAACTATTGCCCATAAAAGATTGACCCGAATAATGCTCCGGTGACTTGCGCAGTTCTTTTAATGAAATAGATTGATTTTCATTTTCAAAAGAGCTGACGGCCCAATCCTCCTCTGACATCATTTCCTCAGAATATCCGGGAGCTTTGAATTTGGGCAAATTCATTTGTTGCGGTAAAGCGGCTTTTTCAACCCGCCATTCAATTTTGGTCTTGGGGGATGGGTGATCGGTATTCTTAACCGCAGTACTTTTAACATCCAGCACGGCTGGATTCGTTGCATTAATCTCTTCGCTTTTCTTTTGCGCAGGTTTTGGCATCGCTTCATCAGCAGGCGGCATCGATTGATCCGATAAACCGGTTTCTTGAGGGGAAACATCTTGATTAGGATTTTGATCCGGGTTGTCATCTGAAAAACTTGTCTCTTGATCAATCGTGACAGTTTCAACCTGATCGGAACTTCCTTCTATAGCTGAATTTTTTAAAGGCTCATTCTTCTCAGAGGTTGGCCGACTCCGCCAATCTCCAAGTGGATATCTTGTTTGCCCGCTGCTTTGATCGGAAGATGTTTCATCTTCCGTTTCCTGCGGGAGATCGGACGTTGATGTTTGTCCGGATTCTTCAGCTTTCGTTTGGGTGGCTTTCTTCTTTTGAATTTCTTCTGAAAGCCGCTGCATTTCCTGTTCAATCATGGCGTCTCTCACCGGATTCGACAAAGATTCTCTTTGACTAAAAGTACTGTCGGAATACGTAGTCTCATCCCAGTTGACATCCGATGCAGAATGATGATTTGAATGCGAGACAATATTTTGACGGGAAGAAGCGCTGTTTTGGGTTGATTTCAATTGCGGCGGGGCAAACCGGGGAGTCACGATAATCGGTGAGGTTTCGATCTCTTCAATGCTATAAGCGTTGATCGTATGGCTTAAAAAAAATAGAATACCCAAAAAACAAAACGACACAAATTTTCTTTTCATTTTTTCCTCAAGGTTGTTCGAGCATGGATGATTAAATGGATTATTTTGGGAATAAAATCTGATCAAGTTCTCTATGAAATAATGTTAAGGTTACCACTGAAACCAATAATTGTCAAGGCGGCGCAGAGTCTGTGTAAACTCCAAACTAAAAGTGCACTGTTCATAAGCCATACTTTCAGTAAAAACGAAAGGAATGACTTATGGATCAATTACACATAGGACTTTCGCGTTTCAAGTTAAAAAGGCTGTGACAGCCGAACGGGTAATAGACCATTTTTGTTGATACCAAGAAAGGCCTGTTCTAATACGCTGCCACTCCAGTTTTATAAACGCCAGAAACGCACATAAAATATGATTTCGTTGTGACCGTTCTTTGACTGAATAACATCGTTCAATACCACAGCATTGTTTGATAGCGCGATGAAAGGTTTCGATATTCCAGCAATAGGCATTATGGTTTTTGAGTGTCTCCTAATCCGTCAGAGACAAATCGTTCGT
>JAHFFY010000024.1:0-5380 GCA_023247705.1 Candidatus Omnitrophota bacterium
TTCAATCGTTTTAGACGTTTGGTTGTTCGTTATGAATATCATCCTGAGAATTTTCTGGCTATGGTTCAGTTAGCTTCAATACTTATGCTCGTTAAACTCTATTTATGAGATGGATTCTAACAAAATCGCAATACCGCGGAGTCCATCTAAAAATGTTATTCTCTTTTTTTGGGAAATCATAATGAATCGAATTTTCTCCAATTGATCAAATGAGTCAGTCTCAGGACAGCATCGGGACTGATATACTCGCGCACCGTATTATAAGTTTACTTAAAAAAGTTGCTTGGTCAATGAAAAATTTGCTGGAAAAAGCTGTCTTCCTAAAAAAAGCGGCGTCAACGCATCCGCGCTTCTACTGTAGATTATTACAGATCCCGTTTTAAATTACCCGTATTAAATAAATTTCCATTTGAATTTTGGATATTACCGAAATCCGCCGGTCTCATTGACACTGAAAATTTTTTTCTATATAATGAGACTTCATTTATGCGTGTTAGGCGTGAGGGATGGTCTTGGTTTTCCAAGAGCGTTGATGAAGTCTAAGGGGGATTGAGTGTCAGAAAAGAGACTCTTCCTCATAATTCATTATTCAACTTAAGATGGGGTTTTTATTATGGAAGTAAATGAAATTAAGAATGTTAGAATAGAAAAACTCAAAGCGCTCGAGGCGAAAGGGTGTTCCGGTTATGGCCATCGATTTGAGCGATCGAGTAAGATCAATGATGTTTTGACAAATTTTGAAGAGAATAAATCGGTCCTGCTGTGCGGACGCATTCTGGCCCATCGTAAGCACGGGAAAGTCATTTTCATGGATCTTTTGGATCAGACTGCCAAGATTCAGCTGTATATCAAGCAGGATATCATTACTGCACAACGGTTCGAAATCGTCAAAGATCTGGACATCGGCGATATCATCGGTATCAAAGGAGAATTGTTTAAGACCCATATGGGAGAACAGAGCGTCAGGGTGCTTAATCTCGAAGTCTTGGCCAAGTCTTTGATGACTTTACCGGAAAAATGGCACGGCCTCAAAGATGTCGAGGTCCGCTATCGTCAACGGTATGTGGATCTGATCGCTAACCCTCAGGTCCGCGATCTTTTCATTAAAAGAAGCCGGATCATTTCTTATATTCGAAAATTTTTAGATGACAAAGATTTTTTAGAAGTGGAAACACCGATGCTCCAGCCGATGGCCGGTGGCGCGCGAGGGAAACCGTTTAAAAGCCATCATAACGCCTATGAGATGGATGTTTTTCTGCGCATTGCTCCCGAGCTTTATTTAAAGCGTCTTTTGGTGGGAGGATTGGAGAGAGTGTACGAGATCAACCGTAATTTCAGAAACGAAGGGATTTCGACCCGCCACAATCCGGAATTTACGATGCTGGAGGTTTATCAGTCTTACGGAGATTTTCAGGATATGATGCGATTGACCGAAGATTTGATCAGTTCGCTGACGAAAGAATTATACGGAACTTATAAAATCACTTATCAAGGCAAAGAGATTGACTTCACGCCTCCCTGGGAACGAAGGTCGTTCGCCAAGATCGTCAAAGAAAAATTCGATATCAATCCCGAGGACACCGCCCAAACGATGCTGGAAAAGGTGAAGACCAAGAGGGGAAAAGCGTTCAACATCGACCAGCTGACGCGCTCAGCGGTGATGAAAATTGTGGAAGATCTCTTGGAAGAAGACGCGACCGTTAATCCGGTGTTTCTGACTGATTATTTTACGTTTTTAAGTCCTCTGGCGAAGGCCTATCCGGAAAACCCGGCGATCGCCCAGCGGTTTGAATTTTTTATTGCCGGTCTTGAGGTCGGTAACGCATATTCGGAGTTAAACGATCCGATCGAACAACGCAAGCGTCTCATTGAAGATCTCAACGACGATGTAGAAACAGGTCAAAGAAACATCGATGAAGATTTCATCAGCGCCCTGGAATACGGGATGCCGCCCGCGGGAGGGCTGGGGATCGGGATCGATCGCCTGGTCATGCTTTTAACGGATGCGCCGTCGATCCGAGATGTGATTTTATTCCCTTTGTTGAAACCGTTGCCTAAGTCAATTCCTGAAAAGCCGACCGCTATTTCTTCGTAAACGGCTCAGCAGGGATTGTTCGAAAGTTTAATATATTATGAATTTCGAAAGCTGGATAAGTTATCGCTATGTGATGGCCAAAAAGGACCGTTTCCTTTCGGTCATCAACTTGATTTCAATCGCCGGGGTCGCGATCGGTGTGATGGCGCTCATCGTCGTGATCGGCGTTATGACCGGGTTTGATAATGATCTCCGGGAAAAGATCATCGGCACCAACGCCCATATCGTGATCGAAAAAGAAACGGGAATAAAATTTTTTCAAGCCGTTCAGGACAAAATTAAAAATATTGAGGGGCTCGCCGCGACCACACCGTATATCCATGGTCAGGTGTTTCTGGAGTCCAACAGCCAAGCCATGGGATTGACTTTAAGAGGTGTCGCCCCGCAGACAGAAAAGAATGTCACGAAGGTCGATGAATATCTATTGGACAGCAAGATTGAGGATTTGCAGGAAGACGAGATCGTGATCGGCAGCCAGTTGGCCAATTATTTTGGTTATAAAAAGGGAGATTTAATCACCATCATTTCTCCTTCATCCGGGGTGTCGGGAGACGGATGGAGGCATCAGTTAAAGATTTCCGGGATTTTTACCTCCGGGATGTACGATTATGATATGAATCTGGTGTTGGTTCACCTGAAAACGGCTCAGGCCATCTTCTCTTTTCCGGAGAATATGGTTTCCGGGATCGCCGTTAAATTGGATAATGTTTACGCCGCGCCGTCGATCAAAGACCGGATTTATGAACTGATCGGCTTCACATATTTGGTGAGAACCTGGATTGATTCAAACAGGAATTTTTTCGCTGCTTTACGCTTGGAAAAGTTTGCGATGTTTGTTATTCTGACATTAATCGTTTTGGTGGCTTCGTTTAATATTGTGAGTACACTGATTGTCACCGTCACCAGCAAAATCAAAGATATCGGTATTTTAAAAGCGATCGGTGTTCCCAAGGGATCGATCCGCAGGATCTTTACCTTGAACGGAATTTATATCGGGCTGATGGGAACATTCTGGGGATTGGTCGGGGGTGTCGGTTTATGCGTCATCCTGAAAAAATATCAGTTTATTAAATTACCCCAGGAGATTTATTATATTGACCGATTGCCCGTGATTTTAGAATTGAATGATATCTTGTGCATTGTCGGCGCCGCGTTATTGATCAGTTATCTGGCGACGATTTATCCAGCGATGAAAGCGGCCAGCCTGGAACCGGTCGAAGCGCTCAGGTATGAATAGCATGCTGCAGGCGGTTAATATCCATAAAATTTATGATCACGCGTCGACGAAATTGCATATTTTGAAAGGGATCAATTTAAATATCCAATCCGGAGACATCCTGGCGATCGTGGGCCCATCGGGCGCGGGTAAATCGACTTTGTTGCATATCTTAGGCGGCCTGGATCGTCCCAATGAAGGGAATGTGGTTTTAGAAGGAGAGGATATTTATCAGTTAAATGATAAAGAACGTTCTTTTTTGAGAAATAAGAAAATCGGTTTTGTCTTTCAGTTTTACCATCTTCTGCCGGAATTTACGGCATTGGAAAATGTCATTCTGCCGGCGGTGGTGAGCGCGAAGACAAAAGACCCCGGGACCTTTGAGACCAAGGGGCTTGATCTTTTGGACCGGGTCGGCTTAAGTAAACGGGCCAGTCACAAACCGAATCAGTTATCCGGCGGGGAACAGCAGCGCGTGGCCATCGCGAGGTCTTTGATCAATGATCCTAAAGTCATTTTTTGCGATGAGCCAACCGGAAACCTTGATTCCGAAAGCGGCCGGGGGATCATCGAGTTGCTGGTCAGTTTGAACGCTAAAAATAAACAAACCTTGGTGATTGTAACGCACGATGAACAAATCGCGAAGCTTTCTCACACAGTCATCAACATCCGAGACGGACGATTAGTTTAAGTGAAAGGACATATGAAGATTTATCTAAATGGAAAATTTGTGGCAAAAGAAGACGCTCGCATTTCGGTTTTCGATCATGGGTTTCTTTACGGGGACGGCGCTTTTGAAGGGATCCGTTCTTATGACGGGTTGGTTTTCAAACTGAGCGAACATCTGGATCGGCTTTATGAAACCGCGCACACGTTGATGATTAAAATCCCATTATCCAAGGAGGAAATGCAGGCGGCGATCATTGATACATTAAAAGCGAACCGTTTGCTTGATGCGTATATCCGGGTCATTGTCACCCGGGGTGAGGGTGATTTGGGATTAGACCCCAGAAAGTGCAAGGGCAAGGCGAATATCGTGATCATTACGGATAAGATCACGCTTTATCCGGTTGAATTGTATAAAAAGGGAATGGAGATCATTACTGTTCCGACAGTGAGAAATCTTCCCGATGCGCTGAATCCTCAACTGAAATCGTTAAATTATTTAAATAACATCCTCGCCAAGATCGAAGCCAACAACAGCGGGTTCAATGAAGCGATCATGCTCGATCACCAGGGCTATGTGGCGGAATGCACGGGCGATAACATTTTTATTATTAAAAAAGGAGTGTTGTCGACCCCATCCCAGGGACGCCTTAAAGGGATTACCCGGGATACGGTGATGGAACTGGCAGACTTGAATCAGCTGAAAGTCGAAGAACGGATAATGACCCGTCATGAAGTGTATGTGTCCGATGAATGTTTTCTAACCGGGACCGCGGCGGAGATCATTCCGGTCGTGAAGGTGGATGGCCGTGTCATCGGGGAAGGACAACCCGGAAAGATCACCCTGAAGCTGACGAAATTTTTCAATCAGGTGACGCGCAAAGAAGGTGTTCGATTTAGTTTGGATAAGTAACCAGACATTTTGTTTGATTTATCAACGGCGGGAATGGGAGCGGAAATTTTATGCAATGTGATATTTGCGGAAAAAAGAAAGCAACCGTGCATTTGACGGAAATTGTCGACGAACAGATGTCCGAGATGCATCTGTGCGAGAACTGTGCGAGAGAAAAGAGCGTGCAGATGGAGCAACAATTCGGTTTGGCCGACTTGTTGGCCGGGTTAGCCGATTTTGGCAAGCAAGTGAAAGATGTCGAGAAGATCAAGATCAAATGTGCCAATTGCGGTTTGAGCTATGATGATTTCCGGAAATTCGGCCGCCTGGGCTGCAGCGAATGTTATCCTTCGTTCAAGGATCAGCTGGGTGTTCTTTTGAAAAAGATTCATGGTTCTAATCGTCATTTAGGCAAATTGCCGATCAAGATGCCGCAGCAGCCACAGCTTCCGCAAATGTCTTATGACCATTTAGAAACATTGAAAGAACAATTGAAAAACGCCATCCTGGC
>JAHFFY010000024.1:5390-31657 GCA_023247705.1 Candidatus Omnitrophota bacterium
ACTTGAAAAAAAAGGAAAATCATCCACATGAAATTAGATGATCTGATTCACCATACCGGAGAATGGCTCAAAGGGACCGGACCGCACAGCAATATCGTGATGTCTTCCCGTATCCGATTAGCGCGCAATATCGCCAAGATTCCGTTTCCAAATAAGTCCAGTAAGAAAAATCTCTCGGACGTTGCTTTTGCCGTCGATGAGGCTGTCCAGCAGATCAATATGTTTAAGAATTCGTTGTTCCTTAAAATGGGAGAATTGGATAACGTCGATAAACAATTTTTGGTCGAGCGGCATCTGATGAGCCATGAGCATGCGACGAATACGGATGGCAAGGCGCTGGTTGTGTCATCCGAGGAGATCCTTTCCGTCATGGTGAATGAAGAAGATCATTTAAGAATCCAGGGATTGCAATCGGGTTTTAATCTGAGTGAAACCTGGAAGATCGTTAATACCATTGATGATTTAATTTCTTCCAAATTGGATTTTGCTTTTCTTTCGGACTGGGGGTATTTGACCGCTTGCCCAACGAACACCGGAACGGCTATACGCGGATCAGTCATGCTGCATCTTCCAGCGCTGGTGATGACCAAACAGATCAATAAAGTTTTGGCAGCGATTGCTAAATTAAGTTTTGCCTCCAGAGGTTTTTACGGCGAAGGGACTCAGGCGATTGGTGATTTTTTTCAAATCTCAAACCAAGTCTCTTTAGGTCACAGTGAAGAGGACATTATTCAGAACATCAACGGTTTGATCCGCCAGGTGATTGAACAGGAAGAGCAGGCGCGTCAGGCATTGCTGTTGCAGAATCGTCCCATGCTGGAGGATAAGATCTGCCGTTCGTTAGGGGTTTTGAAAAACGCGCATATTATTTCCAGCCAGGAAACCGTTGAGTTGTTGTCGATGGTGAGGCTGGGGATTGATGTCGGGATGGTTAAGAATGTGGATCGTATGGCGATCAATGAACTATTTATCATGATTCAACCGGCGCACCTGCAAAAGATCGAGGGGAAAAAATTGTCATCGGCTGAACGTGACGCACGGCGTGCTGCTTTGATCAGGGAAAAATTAGGAGGGAAATAGAAATGTTTAATCGATTTACGGAAAGAGCCAGAAAAGTGATTGTGTTTGCGAAGGAAGAGGCGAGACGTTTTAACCATGATTACATCGGCACAGAACATCTCCTGTTAGGTTTGATCCGGGAAGGAGAAGGAGTCGCCGCCGCTGTTTTGCAGAAACTGGGATTGGATCTGGAATCAATCCGGATGGAGGTCGAAAAGCTCGTCCAGCCCGGGCCGCAAACGCAGGTTTTGGGTGATATCCCGTTTACGCCGCGTTCCAAAAAAGCGTTGGAGTTATCCGCCGAGGAGGCCCGTGCCTTGGGCCATAATTATATCGGAACGGAACATCTTCTTTTGGGATTGGTGAAAGAAGGCGAAGGCATGGCTTATCGTGTTCTTTTAAACTTGGGTTTGGATTTAAGCAAAGTGAGAAATGAGGTCATGGATTTGCTCGGGTCCGGAATCCCCAGCTTCGGCACGCAAGATGCCGCCGCGAAGGGAGGCAAGACCCCGGCGATCGACGCCTACGGACGGAGTTTAAATAAATTAGCCAAAGAAGGCAAACTCGATCCGGTCATTGGACGGCAAAATGAAATCGAACGCATCGTGCAGATCTTAAGCCGCCGTACCAAAAATAATCCGGTTCTCCTGGGAGAAGCTGGGGTGGGAAAGACCGCGATTGTCGAAGGTCTCGCCCAGCTGATTGTGACCGGAGATGTTCCGGAAGTGTTACGCGACAAAAATATCGTGGTACTGGACTTGGCCCTGATGATCGCCGGAACAAAATACCGCGGTCAGTTTGAGGAACGCATCAAAGCGATCATGGATGAGTTGAAACGGTCGGGAAAAATTATTCTTTTTATCGATGAGTTGCACACCCTCGTCGGCGCGGGTGCCGCGGAAGGGGCGATTGACGCGGCCAACATCTTGAAACCGGCCCTGGCCCGCGGAGAAATCCAGTGCATCGGCGCGACCACCCTTGATGAATATCGTAAACATATCGAGAAAGACGCGGCTCTGGAAAGACGTTTTCAAACCATTATGGTCGATCCGCCTTCGGTCGATGAGGCTGTCCTGATTTTAAAGGGACTGCGTGATAAATACGAGGCGCACCATCGTGTTAAATATTCCGATGAAGCCATTAATGCCGCTGTCAAACTGTCCGATCGTTATATTTCCGGACGATTTTTGCCGGATAAAGCCGTCGATATTCTGGATGAAGCTGGTTCGCGCGCGCGGTTGCAGGCCATGGTTATTCCCCAGGATATTAAGGATTTGGAAGGAAAGATCGATCAGTTAAAAAAAGAAAAAGAGGCCTTTATTAAAAGTCAGGATTTTGAACGCGCCGCGAAGATGCGCGACCAGGAACGCGAGACCCGCGATCAATTGGACCGCATGCGCAGTGAATGGACCCAGAAGAGAGATAATATTACTTTGACATTAGGCGAAGACGACATTGCCAAGGTCATCTCGCAGTGGACGAAAATTCCGCTCGTGCGTCTGGAGCAGAAAGAAAGCGAAAAGCTGCTCAAGATGGATGACCAGCTGAATAAAGTGGTCATCGGTCAGGACGAAGCCATCAGCGCGATCGCCCGTTCCGTGCGCCGTTCTCGGGCCGGGATCAAGAATCCTCGTCGGCCGATTGGTTCTTTTATTTTCTTGGGTCCGACCGGTGTGGGAAAAACCCTTTTGGCCAAGGCCCTTTCGGAACTCATGTTCGGGGATGAAAACGCTCTGATCCAGATTGATATGTCCGAATACATGGATAAGTTTAACGTTTCCCGCCTGATCGGTGCTCCTCCGGGTTACGTGGGGTATGAAGAAGGCGGGCAGCTGACCGAACGCGTCCGTCGCCGGCCATATTCCGTCATTCTGCTGGATGAAATCGAAAAGGCGCATCCGGATATTTTTAATATCCTTTTGCAGGTCTTGGAAGAAGGACGTTTGACCGACAGCTTGGGGAGAAAAATCGATTTTCGCAACACGATTATTCTGATGACATCCAACGTCGGGGCGGATATGCTGCGCAAAAAAGGTTTCTTGGGATTCGTCTCCCAGCGGGAAGATGTGACTTATAACGAGATGAAAGAAAAATTGTTGGAGGAAGTGAAACGGACGTTTAAACCGGAATTTCTGAATCGTATTGATGATACTATTGTCTTCCAGTCGCTTACCAAGGAAAATCTTTACCAAATCGTAGACCTTGAGATCAAAGAAGTCGGCAACCGCCTGAAAGAGCAGCAAATTGAAATTTCTCTCTCTAAGGAGGCGATCGAGCTTTTAATTGAGAAGGGATTCGATCCCGTCTTTGGAGCCCGTCCTTTGAAAAGAACGATTCAACGGCTGCTGGAAGATCCTTTAGCCGAGGACATTATTTCCGGCCGGTTTAAAGAAGGCAGTAAAGTCAAGGTTGATCGTAAGGATGATATTTTAGTCTTTGCATGATTCGCCTCCGGAATTTCAATTTATTGAGCCATGTCCTTGCCTGTTTTTGATTTCTTAAGAAAAGCTCGATAATCCCAACATTCAGTAAAATATCCGTGGCTGCCACCGCATGACTTCATTGATTTGATTCTCTTCATGTTTTTTATTGACCTTTTCTTCATCAAAGGCATTAAGGTCGTCCCTGGAGAGCCATTCACGAAGACCAGGGCGGGCAATATTAGGTCTTTTTCCAGAAGAGAAAAGGTCGTTATATTGGTCTTGTATTCTCTCTTTAGAAAGGAAAAGACCAATAGGAGAACATCCTAATCATTTATTGATTGATCATTTTTTCTGGCCAGATGAATAGCAAAACGAAACTCTTCTTTTTAATTTTGGGGATCCTTGTTCAACTGTCCAGTAATGCTTTCGCAGGATATCCATTTTATGGCAATATCGATTTGCAAAAGAAACAATTCAACATTAATTTTGGCCGCGCTGATGAAGACGGCATTGGGTTGAATCTTGATTTTAGTGATGAAAGCCAATATCGGTTTAATCTCAATCTCGAACATATTAAAACCTCCGTTTTTGAAATCTCCACCCAGTTGGACGGAGCGTTGAAATGGGAGAGAGATGAGATAAAGGCCCAGCGGTTTCTGCAGGGCCAGATCGCGACACACTATTCTCTGCTGAATTATAAGCCCGTTGACGATCTGGTGGGCCAGTTCGAAATCAACAACCAAGTTTTGTCGTTGACTTCTTTAGCGACGGAAAAATTTAATTTAAATGGTACGATTGAATTATTTCCACCTTATAAAATGGATTTGACCTTGCATCTGAGTCATATCCCGATGAAGGATTTCTTAGTGGTTTGGACCAATACCGATGATTTTAATACTGAAGGGTTGGTATCAGGAAAGATTCAGATTGCGGGAATCTCGAATCATATTTTGGTGAACGCCAATTTAGAGAGTTCGAAAGGTGTCGTGGATGAATTGGATTTTGAGGCCATCGTATTGAACATGGAAGGACCCTATCCGGTTCTTTTGATCAATAATTCTACGGTCAGCCAGTCCAACGGAATGAGTTTTAATGTCGATGGATATTTTGATCTTTCAAATAAAAGTTATAAGCGGCAGATCAAGGATTTAAATTTATCTCCCGTGGTTCAAAAGGGCGATTCCCAATGGGAATGGACCATCAAGCAAAAGGCCGATCAGGAAGCGGAAGCAGATTCGGAATTCAAATATTTCTTGCGCAAGAAAGAAAGCAGCGGCGTCAAAGACGGATCAGATATGATGGGCGTTGAACAAAAATTGAAATTTTAAATTTATTATCTTAAAAATCCCTATAAAATAACCTTATGTCTATTCTGACCCAATCAGGGAATATCGTGGTTCGATGGGTGTATTGGATCGGGGAGTTGACCATCCTTTGGTGGCAAACATTAAGCCTGATTTTCACTCCTCCTTTTAAAGGGAATCGATTTTTAGTGCAGGCCAAGAGAATCGGGCCGGGAAGCTTTTTAATCTCTGCGCTGGTGGCGTTCTTTGTCGGTATGATCATCGCTTTGCAGATGGCCTATCAGATGGTGAAATTATCCGCCGAGATCTATATTCCTAATGTCGTTGGTGTTTCTTTGACCAGAGAGTTGGCGCCGGTTTTAACGGCCTTGATCGTGGCCGGGCGCATTGGAGCCGGCATTACCGCGGAGATCGGTTCCATGACCGTGACCGAGCAGGTCGACGCCTTAAGGGCGTTTGCCGTTAATCCGATCAAATATCTTGTTGTCCCGCGTTTTTTAGCTTTGATCATCATGCTGCCCATCTTGACGATCTTTGCCGATTTGATCGGGATCATGGGCGGATTTGTTATTTGCGTTTATAAATTATCGATCAGCCCCTCAATGTACATGACCATGGTGATCGATTCGTTGGCGGTGAAGGATATTGCGACTGGACTGATCAAAACGATTTTTTTCGGCATGATCATCGCGGTGGTCGGCTGCCATCAGGGTTTGACGGTCAAAGGCGGAGCGGATGGGGTCGGAAAAGCCACCACGGTTTCGGTCGTTCAGTCATTTATCATGATTATTATCACGGATTGCATATTCACCACTATGTTTTATTTTATTTTTAATTCATAATGATTGAAATCAAAAACCTTTCTAAGACGTTCGATAAAGCCAATATCCTCAACAATCTTGATCTGACGGTCAAGACCGCCGAGACAAAGGTCGTGATCGGTCGTTCCGGGGTGGGAAAGAGTGTTTTATTGAAAAGCATCGTCGGATTAATGAAACCCGACAGCGGCTCGATCAAAATCAACGGGGTTGAAGTCACAAATCTGTCTGAAAAAGCTTATAATAAAGTCCGCGGCGAAATCGGGATGGTCTTTCAGGGCGGGGCTTTGTTCGACTCCCTGACCGTGGCGGAGAACGTCGCGTTTGTTTTGAATGAATTTATGAATCTGGATAAAAAGACGGTCGAAGATAGAGTGGTCGACGCCTTGGCGATGGTGGGATTGAAAGGGATCGAGAGTATGTCGCCTTCGAAGTTGAGCGGCGGGATGAGAAAGCGGGTGAGTCTGGCCAGGGTGTTGTGCATGGAACCACAGATTATTCTTTACGATGAGCCGACTTCGGAAGTGGATCCGATCACCGCCGACGCGCTGAATAATTTGATTATCGAATTACGCGATAAACTGAAAGTGACTTCGATCGTTGTCACTCATGATATGAACGCGGCGTTTAAGATCGCCGATTCAATCGCCATGTTTTATCACGGTCACGTGATCGCGGACGGAACACCGGATGAGATCCGCAACACGACCCATCCGGTCGTCAAACAGTTTATTCACGGTGAAGCCCACGGACCGATTACGGAAGATGAAAATTTGGTTTTCGGACATGTTAAATAGATTTTAATCTGATCGATCATGGATCAAGGGGATGAAGCAGAATATCTTGTGGAGGGAAGATAAATATGCCTAGAGAAACGAGTTTGGAATTAAAGGTGGGTGGTTTTGTTTTGCTGGCCTTCAGTATTTTGACGGTTTTTATTTTTTCGGTGAGCGACTTTTCTTCTCTCGAAAAAGGGCAGGCGCTGGAAGTGATCTTCGGCTTCGCGAACGGTTTGAAGAAATCTTCGCCGGTCCGTTTTGCCGGTGTCGATTGCGGGTTGGTCAAAGACATCAACGTCTTCTTCGATAAAAAGGAAGGAAAGACAAAAGTAAAAATCGATCTTTGGCTCAGGCATGGAACGGATATTCCGACGGACTCAACGGTGACCATTAACCAATTGGGCCTTCTGGGTGAGAAATATATTGAGATTATTCCCGGGGTCGCGCCGGATCTGCTGCAAAACGGAAGCACCATGCAGGGAAAAGACCCGATTGCGATCGAAAAAATCTCGGAGATGATTTCACAGTTGGCCATCAAGATTGATCAAAGCGTTGATGGATTCAACGCGGTGGTCAACAATGAAAAGAACCAGAAGTCGCTGGAAAGCACCTTGGAAGGGATCAGTCAGATCATCGCGAATGTCCGGGAAGGCAAGGGCACGGTCGGAAAATTATTTTATGACGCCAACATTTATGATGACCTTCAGGAGTTTACCAGTGATTTGAAAGCTAATCCTTGGAAACTATTGTACCGGCCCAAACAGGTCAAAGAAAAGAATGAGAAATAATGAAATGAAAAAGAATTTAGGTATTACGCTATTGGGTTTATATTTTAAGCGGCGGTGTCGCTTTCCTGCTGTCCATTTACGAGTATACAAAATATAAAACGCATTATGCTTGGGGCAATTTTTTCAGGATGGCGTCTATATTATTTTTGTTGTAAGCGGGATAGGTTTATTGAAACTAAAAAATTGGGCTAGGCTCTTATTGATCGTGTTAATGTTACTTTGGGCGGGATATTTGCTATTCTTTTTATATTGGTGGATATTCAGAGCTTCAGCAGAAAGCCCATATCTATTGGATATGATGAATTCTGCTCGGAAAAGATGGGACTTAGTTGTTTTATATTTGCTCCCCATGTTTTTTATTTATTATCTTTCTCATCCTCAAATTAAGAAATATTTTCATTAATTTATTACCGTTAACCTGTTTATGAAAACGAAAACAATCTATGTCTGCCAGAATTGCGGCGCGGAGTCTTTGCGCTGGATCGGCAAATGTCCGAGCTGCGAGAGCTGGAACTCTTATGTCGAGGAGCTAAATGCGCCGCTTTCCGCTGACAGCAAGCGGGACATTGTTTATAAAGAGGCCCCGGTTTTGTTAAAGGACGTTTTGTCGCGCGAAGAGTCACGCATCACAACCGAAATGGGAGAATTTGACCGTGTGCTGGGCGGAGGGATTGTTCCCGGGTCCGTCACCCTGATCGGCGGCGATCCAGGTATCGGAAAATCGACGCTGTCCTTACAGATCAGTTGCGCTTTAAGCCAGAAAAAATATAAAGTCCTTTATGTCAGCGGAGAAGAATCGATCAAACAGACCAAGATGCGCGCTGACCGGATTATTTCCGGGATCTCCGATGCAAGGGGAACCCCGGACAGTTTGCGCGCAGAGCGTTTAGCCGATGAGGATTTAAGTCCGCTGGCCCTGAAAGAAAATTTATCGTCGCTTTATTTAGTCAATCAGATTGATCTGAACTCGATCACCGATTATATCAGACAGCTTAAACCCCAGATTATTGTTTTGGATTCGATTCAGGTCGTTTATCAGCCCGAGATCAGTTCCAGTCCGGGAAGCGTGGCACAGGTCAGGGAGTGTTCGGCTCTGTTAACACATCTGGCCAAATCGATGGGGATCGCATTGTTCATTATCGGACATGTGACCAAAGAAGGGATGCTCGCGGGGCCGCGGGTATTGGAGCATATTGTGGATACGGTCTTGTATTTCGAAGGGGAACGCTATTCGGTGTACCGCGTTTTGCGGGCGACGAAAAACCGCTTTGGCTCAACAAACGAAATCGGTGTGTTCGAAATGACTTCCGTCGGATTGATGGAGGTGACCAATCCTTCTGAGATTTTTTTGTCACAACGGCCTAAAAAATTTTCCGGCTCGGTGGTCGCGTGTATTATGGAAGGCACTCGGCCTTTTCTGGTGGAGGTTCAGGGGCTCGTGAGCCGTTCGAATTTCGGGATGGTCCGTCAAAAAGCCCAGGGCTTCGATGCCAATCGGTTGGCGCTCTTAACGGCAGTTTTGGAAAAACGGATCGGATTGAATCTACAGGATAAAGATATCTTTTTAAATATCGTGGGCGGTGTTAAGGTTACCGATCCAGCGGCGGATTTAGCGGTCGTGATGGCGGTCGCCTCGGCGTTCACGGATAAAGTGGTTCCCTTTGATACAATGATTATCGGAGAGGTGGGACTATCGTCCGAAATCAGAAGCGTGAGCCAAGTCGGACAGCGGATCAATGAGGCCGAGCGGCTTGGTTTTAAAAAATGTCTTTTACCGAAAAACAATTTAAATCGACAGCAAGGCATCAACAATTCCAAGATCGCGCTGGTCGGAGTGGAAACCGTGAGAGAGGCGTTGGATGCACTCGTCAAAGAATAGGTCACCTGCGAAAACAAGGAGCAAATTATGACCTTATCGTTTATTCGTATCTTTTTTTTGATTATCAGCGGGATCGTCGGTTATCAGATCGGTGATGTGGGACATCAGGCGATCGCGGGTGTTGTCGTTGGGGCGTTCTGCGGCTTATTACTTATTATGATCGAGGTGAGTCTGCGCGGGGTTTCGGTCCGGGGATTGTCCAGCATGGTCTTTGGTCTTCTTCTGGGCGTTTTTATGGCGAATCTTGTCGCGGATATTTTAAATTTATTGCCTTTGGGGGAATTCCTGCATTCGATCCTGCGGGTGATTTTCACATTGATTTTTTCCTACCTGGGTGCGGTCATGGCGTTAAGAGGCAAGGATGAATTTAATATTATTATTCCGTATGTTCGCTTTAAAAGACAGGATATCAAAGACGGAGTCATTCTTTTAGATACCAGCGCGATTATCGATGGGAGAATCATTGATATTTATAAAACGAATTTTTTGACCGGCCGGCTGGTTGTCCCGCGGTTTGTTTTGAATGAATTGCAGAAGCTCTCAGATTCGGAAGACGGGATTAAACGGCAGCGCGGGCGCCGGGGGATGGAGATCTTACGGACGATCCAAAACGATGCGGTCATGGATATCCGTGTTCAGGAAGATGAGATGCCCATGGAATTAGACGTGGATTCGAAGTTGATCCGATTGGCCAAATTGATGGAAGCGCGGATCTGCACGACGGATTTTAACCTAAATCGCATCGCGACGATTCAGGGAGTCGACATTCTGAACATCAATGAATTGGTCAACGCGGTCAAAGCGGTGGTCTTTCCCGGAGAAGCCATGGAAGTCCGTTTGCTCAAAGAGGGAAAAGAATTGGAGCAGGCGGTGGCTTTCATGGATGATGGGACCATGATTATTGTGAGTGACGGCAAGAAATTAATCGGGCAAAAGGTGAAAGTCAGTGTGAGTTCGGTCTTGCAGACCCAGGCCGGGCGCATGATCTTTGCCAAGATGATCAAAGAATGAAAGTCCAGGCGATCGTCCCGGCAGCGGGAACCGGCACGCGGTTAAAATCCAGACAAGACAAGCCGTTTATTTTTTTAAAAGGAAAACCACTGATCGTCCACACGTTGTCTGTATTAGAAAAGTGTTCAGCGATCGAAAGCATCATTTTGGTCACACACGCGCGACAGATTAAAAATTTTCAAAAGTTAATTGGAACATACCGGTTCCTAAAAATTAAACAGATCGTTCCCGGTGGTCATACCCGTTGCGCGTCGGTTCAAAACGGTTTAAAGGCGCTGGATCGGGATACCGATGTCGTTCTGGTCCATGACGGCGCGCGTCCTTTAATTTCGTCAGAACTTTTGAAAGCATCGATCACCTTGATGCGCCGCGAACAAGCGGTCGTGGTGGCAGTCCCGGTCAAGCCGACCATCAAAATGGTCCATGCCAAGAGTTTTTATATTGAGAAGACCCTTCCGCGCGAAACGCTTTGGGAAGCCCAAACCCCGCAAGTATTCCGAAAAGATATTCTGATGAAAGCCCATGCAAAAATGTTATGCGCCGACCCCACAGATGACGCCGTTTTAGTCGAGCAGATGGGAATCAAGGTGAAGATTTTAAGGGGAGACTATACGAACATCAAGGTCACGACCCGGGAAGATCTGGCGATCGTAAAGAACCTTTTGCCGTAGGGCTCCCACGAAAACGATCCTCTACGACCTAAGAATTGACTTTTCAATTTTACTCAGAGTCAACCGCTGTCTTATAGGACGGTCGTGGGTCGAATGGGTTGACAAATCCGGGAGAACATAGTAAAACTACTGGGATATTTCTTCCGTACAAATTGTTGATTTTAAAGTAATAAAGTGCCTAAAACGAACTGTCCATATAAAACTGGTTTTGGTTACGATATTCATCGCCTCATCAAAGGGCGCAAATTATTTTTAGGCGGTGTTGCAATCCCTCACTCCCAAGGATTGGACGGGCATTCGGACGCGGATTGTCTCATTCACGCCGTTTGTGATGCGTTATTAGGGGCGCTGGGCAAAGGGGACATTGGGGAACATTTTCCCAATACCGACGTCCGGTATAAGGATATTTCCAGCCTGATCTTATTAGAGAAGGTGAATGCTTTGGTTCAAAAGGAAGGCTTCCGGATCGGTAATATCGATACGATGATTTTAGCCGAAGAGCCGAATCTAAAATCGTTTAAGCCGGACATGCGTAAAGCCATGGGAGATGTCCTGGGTCTTGATCCGTCGCTCATCAACATTAAAGCGACAACGCAGGAAGGGATCGGTTTTGGTTCGACGCATGAAGCGATTGCGGCGTATGCGACGGTTTTGTTAGTAAAAAAATAATTTACGAGTTTAACAAGTTGGCGAGTTAGCGGGTTTTCGGGTTAACGGGTTTTCAAACTCGCTAACTCGTAACCCGCTAAACCCGCCAACTAATTAACTCTGAGGAGTCGATATGAGTTTTATTTTTTTAATTATGATGTTGTTTGTCCTGATTTTCGCCTGGGTCGGGATTTGTGCCGCTGTGTTTTCCAAAGAAATCAAAGCGACGCAGGAGAGAGATCCGGCGGCCCGGGGACTTTTACAGATTGTTTTATTGTATTCGGGATTTCATGCCATCATTTCGCACCGCATCGCTCATCAATTGTGGAATTGGAAAATCCCTTTTTTCCCGCGGGCCATTTCGCAGTGGTCCCGATTTTTTACCGGCATCGAGATCCATCCCGGCGCGCAAATCGGAGACGGGCTTTTTATCGATCATGGGATGGGGGTCGTGATCGGCGAGACATCGATCATCGGCAATGATGTGACCTTGTTCCAGGGTGCTACGTTGGGCGGGACGGGGAAAGAGACCGGCAAACGGCATCCCACGCTCGGTAATAATGTGGTCGTGGGCGCGGGGGCCAAGGTTCTCGGTAATATCCACATCGGAGATAATTCTTATATCGGGGCGAACGCGGTCGTGATCAAGGATGTTCCGGCCAATGCGACTGTCGTCGGTGTTCCCGGACGGATCACCCGCCAGGACGGTAAGAAGATCGACACCCAGATGGATCACGTCCATGTCCAGGATCCGGTCATGCAAAATATGGTTGAGCTTTTAAAACGCATTAAAACATTAGAAGATAAATTGAAAGATAAATAAACAAAAGTACAATGTCCAAATCACAAACAATGTTCAATCCATAATAAACAAACATGTATTATTTTTTAAATGTTTGGCCATTGTTTATTGTTTGGGATTTGTTGGATTGGATATTGAAATTTCCTTCTGCATTGCTCATAAACTATGTCTATATTTATTTATAACTCCCTAACCAAAATGAAAGAAGAATTTGTCCCTCTCGATGTACAAAAAAAGATCGTCAAGATGTACACCTGCGGGGTGACTGTTTACGATCAATGCCATATCGGGCATGCCCGTAGCCTTTATGTGTTTGATGTGATGCGTCGTTATCTGAAATACCGCGGCTATGACGTCCGGTTTGTCCGCAATATCACCGACGTCGATGACAAGATCATCCATAAAGCCAATGAGTTGAAGAAAACGAGTCAACAAGTCGCGGAAGAAAACATCGCTTCCTATTACCGGGACATGGAACGTTTAGGTGTCGCGCGAGCGGATCTGGAGCCCAAGGCCACCGACAGCATCCCGGACATGGTCCGTCATATCAGCGGATTGATCGAGAAGGGATTCGCTTACGCGGTGGACGGCGATGTTTATTTCGATGTCCGCAAGTTTCCCGAATACGGAAAATTATCCGGACAAAGCGTCGATCAGATGCGGGAAGCGGTCCGGATCGAAAAAGATTCGAAGAAAAAAGACGCGCTGGATTTCGCGCTTTGGAAAAAATCCAAAGACGGTGAACCGTCCTGGCCCAGTCCCTGGGGGCCGGGCCGCCCGGGCTGGCACATCGAATGTTCCTGCATGAGCATGAAGCACTTGAAGTGCGAAACGCTGGACATTCACGCCGGAGGGCGCGATCTGATTTTTCCGCATCACGAAAACGAGATCGCCCAGTCCGAAGCGTTGACTCACAAGATTTTTGCGAAATACTGGATCCATCACGGGCTTTTGACGATCAACGGCCAGAAGATGGCCAAGTCGCTGGGAAATTTTATTACGGTCACCGATTTTCTTCAGAAGAACACCGTTGATGAGCTCAAACTGTTTTTTCTTTTTTCGCACTACGCCAGTCCGATCGATTTTACCGAGGAGAAAATCGAAGAGGCGCGCAAGGCGTTGCAGAAATTCGATATTTTGTTTTGGAAGGCGTATGAGCTTTTGAAGAATAAACAGATCAGCGTTCCGGTGCACAGCGATTTTATCAAAGATCAGAAGAACCGTTTTATTGCGGCGATGGATGATGATTTCAATACCCCGGAAGCGCTGGCGAGTTTGTTCGATTTGATTAGCCTGACCAATAAATTCATCGAGGAATCAAAAGAAGACAAAAATTATTTCGGTGTCCTTTACTGCGCGGTCGACATCATCGAATCGTTCGCGAAACATATTTTCGGGTTGTTCTTAAACGAAAAGGCTGTAGATCTGTCTTCCGAGGAGAAAAGCCTTCTGGAAGAACGCAAACTCGCGCGTTCCCGCAAAGATTTCAAACGCTCCGATGAGCTGCGCGATATGCTGCGCCAGAAAGGCATCGCGGTCGAAGACAGACGCGATGGGCAGACTTGGAGACGACTATAAGGAGTAGGTGTCTCAGTTCCCCAGTTCCCAGCGTCCCAGTTTTTAGCTGGGGAACTGGCGACCCTGAGTTATAAAAATCCAATGGAAATTTTCCCTAAAGGCAAACTCATCACGTTCGAAGGATCCGAAGGCTCTGGGAAAAGCACCCAGGCCAAGCTGCTCTACGATTATTTGAAATCGAAGAAAAAATCGGTTGTTTTTATTCGCGAACCCGGTGGTGTCAAGATCAGCGAAATGATCCGGCAGTTCTTGCTCGACGTCAAAAATAAAGAAATGACGGACATCTGCGAGACGCTGCTTTATATGGCCGCACGCGCCCAGCTGGTGCATGAGCTGATCGTTCCGGCTTTGAAAAAAGGGAAGATCGTTCTGTGCGATCGTTTTCTGGATTCAACAGTGGTTTATCAAGGATACGGGAATGGGGTCGATCTTTCGTTTATCAAAGCGGTCGGCCACAAGGTGACCCAGGGGATCAGTCCGGATTTGACATTTGTTTTTGATATCGAAACCGAACAAGGATTTTCGCGCAAGGGTAAGGAACGTGACCGGATTGAACAAAGATCGCTGCCGTATCACAATCGGGTGAGGGCGGGGTACCTTCAGTTAGCCCGTCAAGAACCCCATCGCATCAAACTGCTGAAAGCGGACCGCCCGAGGGAAGAGATACAAAAAGAAATCCAAACGGTTGTGACGGAACTTCTTTAGTTCTTTGTTATTGACCTTCATACTATTTTTGGTAAGGAAAAGGCCAATAAATACATTTTTATAGTTGATCCCTTATTGAAAGATAAATTTTTTTACAGGATGATTTGCCGATGATGGAGCGCAATGTGAATCCTTCCCAGGGAAGTTGCTGTTGTTGTCCAGGAACGTCCAAAATCAATTGCATAAAATATTTCAATCTGTTTTTATTGCTGTGTTTAGTTTGTTTCCTTTTGTACGGACGCAGCCTTTCCAATGGTTTTTTGCTTGATGATTACACGGAAATCTTGGATAAAAGTATCCTGCACGATTTTAAATATTTGCCTTATGTCCTGCAGAACAAGGACGCCCAAAGCGGCCAGAGCATTGAGTTGCATCACCGGCCGGTTTCCTCGGTCTTGCGTATGGTTCTTTATCATTTCTTCAAAGCCAACGCGTTTTATTATCATCTGGTCAATATTCTGCTTTTTGCCGGCAGTTGTTTTCTTTTTTTCGTTCTGGTATTGCTTTTAACCAGCCACGGCGGGCTCGCGTTGTCCGCGGCGTTGATGTACACCGTCCATCCGATCAATTCGATCCCGGTGAATTTTGTCGCCGGGCATGAGATGATTCTCTACGGAATCTTCCTGCAGTTAGCGGCGATCAGCTTTTTACTGGATTATGAGAAGGGAAAGAAAAATTTATTTTTTTTTCTTAGTCTGATATTTTTTGCCTTGGCTTTATTCACCCAGGAAATCACGATTGTCTTTCCGGTGTTTGTGTTTTTATTGGCGTGGGTCCTGAAAAAGAATAATGTTTCGAATGCGCTGAGAATTTCCTCGCCGTATTTCGGGGTAGCACTCGGGTATAGCGTTCTTAAATCGCTTTTTGCGAAAATGTCTTCGCATGTCCTGTTGAATAATATTCTGATAAGTCAGGTGAGCGCCACGGAATATTTAGCTTCGCTGTTTCATCTGATCGGCTGGTATCTTGCGAAATTATTTATTCCGATTGATATTGTTTTGATGTGGAATATTCGGCCTGTCCATTGCTCCTGGTTATGGCCCCTGTGGATCGTTTTTTTGATCGCTGTCTTTTGTTTCGCCATTTGGAAAACATGGGGGCGTTCGATCCGATCGTTTGCCCTGGGATGGTTTGCGCTGGGGCTGATTCCGGTCAGCGCGATTTGTTTTATTTATTTCTTTCCATTGGGCTTTGTGATTGAACCGCACTGGTTTTTCTTTACCCAGGGGGGATTTTTTCTGTTCTTGGCGGTTTTGTTTCAGGAGATCAAGAAATACATCCGTCCCGCGCTATGGTTTTTGTTTTTTGCTGCACTTTTATTTTATTGGGGGTGTTGGGCCTGGACGTATGTGCCCGTCTGGAAAAACGAAAAAAGCTATGCCCAATTCTGGGCCAGTGTTGTTGTGGACAATGCTTACGCCTTAAGAGGTTTGGGCAAAGCTTACGCGCAGGAAGGCAATTATGAACTAGCCTTGTTTTATCTTAAGAAGGCAATGATCACGTTAAATCATCATGCCTTATTGCAGGATGTCGGTGAGGTATATTTGCAGATGAATCAGCTAAAACAAGCCAAGGAATATTTTGAGCGCTGCCTGCGGGCCGAACCCAGGTATGCCGCGGCCTATAATGGTTTGGGAACGGCCTATTCCCAGGAAAGAGACTGGGATAACGCCAGGGCGATGTTTTTGAAGGCAACCGCAATCGATCCGTATGACATCACCGCGTGGCATAATCTGGCGGATATCGACATTATTGTGAATAAATCTCAGGAAGCGATTGCGACCTTGCAACATATTCTCCAGTTGAATCCGCATCATACCGAACGAAAAAATATTTTGGCCAAGCTGGCGGTATTATACAACCGGCAAAAGAATTTCGATCAATCGTTGGCGATCATTAGTACAGTCATTAAAGAAGATCCCCGGCCGGAAAGTTTTTTGACGTTAAGCGCGGCTTTTAAAACTATGGGGAATTGGGGGGTGGCCTTGAGCATGCTGGACGCGTGCTTACAGAATTATCCCCAGTCGCAGGAGGCTTATTTGCTTTACGGGACAATTTTGGCCGAATTGGAAAAATATTCTGAAGCGATCAACGTTTGGAAGCAAGGAATAGCTGTCGGACAAAAAGTCTATCGGAAAGATGTCGCCGTCATGAATCATAAATTCGAAAACAACATCCGACTGGCGGAAGATTTATTAAAAGAAAAGCAGAAATAACAGGAGATCAGGGACGGATTGAGTCCTGATCCCTTAATCTCCGGAAACCTAGTCCCGGATCACCTGATAACCGGATTTCCTTTTTTTAATCATTTAATACAAATAATATGCAAGAATCCATTCTCAATCGTTTCCGCGTGCTCGTCCGGAATAATCGTCTGGCACACGCGTATCTTTTTATCGGCCCGAAAGACGTCGGTAAAGCTCAGACCGCGATCGCGATCGCGAAGCTGGTCAATTGCGAACATCCGTCCTCAGGATTGTCCTGCAACGCCTGTGCCGTATGTTTGAAGATTGAGCACGGCAATCATCCCGATATCCATGTGATCAGCGCCGATGAAACCCAAACGATCAAGATCGAGCAGATCCGGCATCTCATCGAACGGATCCAGCTGCGGCCTTTTGAAGGTAAGAAAAAAGTTTTCATCATCAAGAACATTGAACACCTTACCCCCGAAGGCGGTAACGCCCTGCTGAAAACACTGGAAGAGCCGGTCAAAGACAGCCTGTTGATTTTAACCACAGCTGTTCCGGAAGAAAATTTGGACACGATCAAATCGCGCTGCCACGGGGTTTCATTTTTTCCCTCTTCGAATAGAAAGCTTGAACTTCATTTAACAAAGGATTATGCTATAGACCAGATTAAATCGCATTTTTTAGCTTATTATGCCGAAGGATGTCCGGGGCTGGCCCGCAGGTTTGAAGAGGATGAAATTTTTGAACGCAAGAATGAAGCGATTAACAAAATTGTGTGCGCGGCCGAAAGCGATGATTATCTGAAAAAAATTTTGGCGGACAAAATCAAAACCAAAGAGATTTTAAATGTCTTGTTGAGCTGGTTCAGGGATTTGTTATTATTGAAAACGGGTGTCGATGAAAGCCGTCTGGTCCATCTGGACCGCATCAAGGAATTAAAAAAATATGAACAAAGTTATTCTTTTGTTCAGCTTACGGAAATGATCAACGAAATTACCGGCACCGCACGGTTGCTGGGTGAAAACCTGAATGTCAAGCTGGGTGTCAGTTTAATTAAGGAGAAATTATGGAGAAGAACATAGAAGTCCAGCTGGGCGACTTCCGGACTGTTTCCTGGTTTGACCGCAACGAGATTATTTGTCAGCGCGATCAATGCGTTATTCTCGAGGTGGACCGGGGCGCTGAATTCGGCCGGGTCGTTTCGGATGTCCAAAAGGGTTGCAAGTCCAAGAAAGAAAATCCGGCCGGCAAGATTCTGCGCGTCGCCACCGCAAGCGATCTGAAACAGATTGAAGAAAACCGGATGAAAGCCAAAGAAGCGATCGGGATCTGCCTGCGCAAATTGAATGAGCGTAAACTCGATATGCAGATTGTGAAAGCGGAATATTCTTTTGATGGAAGCAAGATCATCTTTTTTTTTACGGCGGAAGGCCGGATCGATTTCAGAAATCTGGTCAAAGATCTCGCGCGGGTTTTTCGCGTCCGGATTGAATTAAAACAAATCGGCGTCCGGGACAAGGCCAAGATCGTCGGCGGTTACGGCGTTTGCGGACGGGAGTTATGCTGTTCTTCCTACATGAAAAATTTTCATCCTCTGTCCATCAAGATGTCCAAGGAACAAGGGTTGCCGCTGAATCCTTCGAAAATCTCGGGGGTCTGCGGCCGGATCAAATGCTGCATGGCTTATGAATTTGCCGTCTATAAAGAATATTCCAAGTCGTTGCCCAAAATGGGCGACCAGATCAATACACCCGATGGCAAAGGGACCGTGGTCGATGTGAATATTCTGAAACGTACCGTGAACATTGATTTAGGGGAAGGCCGGGTCACGAAAGTTTTTTTCGCCAGAAACAATGAAAACTAATTTTTATCTCACCACCCCGATTTATTACGTCAATGATAAACCTCATATCGGTCATGCCTACACAACGATCCTGGCGGATGTCCTAAGCCGATATCATCGCGTTGCGGGAGACGATGTTTTTTTTCTGACCGGTCTGGATGAACATGGTCAGAAGGTTCAGCAGGCGGCGGAGAAACGCGGGCTATCCCCGCAGGATCATTGCAACGATTTAGCGCCGCGCTTCACCCAGCTTTGGGAGCGGCTGCAGATCGAATACAATGATTTTATCCGCACGACCCAACCGCGTCATGTCATGCTCGTCCAGCAGGTTTTGCAAAAGGTGTATGACAGCGGGGATATTTACGCCGATGAGTATGAGGGATGGTATTCGGTGGCCGAGGAACGTTTTATCACCGCAATCGAAAAGGAGTCCGGGCAGTTCCGCGATGTCAAGAAATTGAAGGAACGCAATTGGTTTTTTCGCATGGGAAAATATCAAACCCGGCTCATCGAATACATTCACAGCCATCCGGAATTTATCCGGCCGTTGCATCGTTGCAATGAGATTCTGGGATTTCTTCGTCAGCCGTTAGGGGATTTATGTATTTCTCGCCCTAAAGCCAGAATGAGCTGGGGGATCGAGATTCCGTTTGATACCGATTATGTGACCTATGTCTGGTTCGATGCGCTGCTGAATTATCTGACGGGGGTCGGCTATTTATCCAATGAAGAGCAGTTTAAGAAGCGGTGGCCGGCGGATCTTCATCTGATCGGTAAAGACATCCTGACGACTCACGCCGTTTACTGGCCGACGATGCTTTTTTCGCTGGGATTGCCTTTGCCCAAAACGATTTTTGCCCACGGCTGGTGGCTGACCGGCGATGCCAAAATGAGCAAGTCGTTGGGGAATGTCGTCAATCCGCTGGACCTGATCGAACAATACGGTGTTGATCCGGTGCGTTACTATTTGATGAGAGAAATGGTCCTGGGCCAGGATGCGAATTTTACGCTGGAGTCTTTCATCAAGCGTTACAACAGCGATTTGGCAAATGATTTTGGAAACCTGTTGAACCGGGTCAGCGGGTTGATTTCAAAAAATTTCGACGGCGTTGTGCCGCAAGCGGGTGTTTTGTCAGCCGAAGAGGAACCAATTAAAACCGGTGGCGAACAATTGGAAGGGAAGGTCCGCAAGCTCATTCAGGAGCTCAGCGTTCATGAAGCGATTGAAGAGGTCATGACACTGATCCGTGAGGTCAATACGTACGTCGAAAAACAGGCCCCTTGGAAGGTGGCCAGAACCGATTTAAAAAGAGCGGGGACGATTCTTTACACGTCGACTGAAGCTCTGCGGTTATCAGCCGTGTTGCTTGAACCGGTGATGCCCTCAAAAACCAGAACTGTTCTGGATATCCTGGGCGCGCCTGGTTCAAAAGCAAATTGGGGGGGATTAAAACACGGCACGAAATTAAAATCCCACCAAGCGCTTTTTCCGAGAATCGAACTGGAAAAGAGCGCTTAATTCTTTTACCGTCATTGCTTCGACCTAGAATTTAATTAACGATGTCTCGTACTGACGGTAAATTTAATATTAATTTAAAATTTAAAAACCATGGCCATCGAAACGATCAAATGGATGAAGGGGCAAGTCCGGATCATTGATCAGCGCAAACTTCCCCGCCAATTAAAATATATTCATTGTAAAGATATCCGCACTCTCTGGAAGGCGATCCGAACGTTGAGCGTCCGGGGGGCGCCGGCCTTGGGAGTGGCGGCGGCCTTTGGGGTTTTGCTGGGAATGAAAAGTTTCAAAGGAGAGGACCGGAAACGTTTTGAAAAACAGCTTAAGAGTGTTTGTGATTATATGGCCACGTCCCGTCCAACGGCGGTCAATTTATTTAACGCGCTCCATGAGATGAAAGCGGTCGTGTCGGCGCATCCGCGCGCTTCGGTAGGGGAGTTAAAAAAAGCATTGGAACAAAAGGCCGGAGAAATTTTCGCGACAGACCAGCGGGTCTGCCGTCAGATCGGTAAGCACGGTTCGGAATTGATCAAAGACCGTTATTCGGTTTTGACCGTTTGTAATGCGGGCGCTTTAGCGACCGTTGATTACGGAACAGCGTTGGGTGTTTTATATTCCGCCCAGAAAGACGGAAAAAGATTTAAGGTCTTCAGTTGCGAAACCCGGCCTCTTTTACAAGGGGCGCGTTTAACGACGTGGGAATTGCTGCGGGAAAAAATTGACACCATTTTGATTTGCGATAACATGGCGGCGACGTTGATGAAGCAGGGCAAGATTGACCTGGTGATCGCCGGTGCGGACCGGATCGCCATGAACGGCGACACGGCCAATAAGATCGGAACCTATGGCCTGGCGGTCCTGGCGTATCATCATCATATTCCGTTTTATATCGCCGCGCCCGTATCGACCTTTGACCGGAACATCCAATCGGGGGCAGCGATTCCGATCGAAGAACGAAAACCAAACGAAGTAACCGAGCTCTTGGGCCGCCGGACAGCACCATCGCAGGTCAAAGTGTATAACCCCGCCTTTGATGTGACTGATCATCAGTTGATTACCGCGATCATTACGGAAATCGGCATCATCTTCCCTCCGTTTGAACAGAATATTAGAAAAAAATTTCAAATGCAGGGGTATTGAGTTCCTCTGGATTTAAAGAGATATCAATCAATGGACAGGCTGTTTTTTAGAATGAACAAGAAACTTTCCCATATCGGCGAATTCGGATTGATTGATCTTCTGAAACAAAAAATGTCCAGCTCTCGGGATGTGATCAAGGGAATTGGAGACGACGCGGCCGTTATGCGGTTGGATGTCCGGAAATTTTTATTGCTGACAACGGATATGCTGGTGGAAGGTGTTCATTTCACAAAACGGATGGATCCTTTTGGGATCGGACATAAAGCGATGGCTTGCAATATCAGCGATATCGCCGCGATGGGAGGCTGGCCGACGTTCGCGGTTGTTTCGCTGGGGGTTCCCGGCCGTCTGGGAGTGGATTTCGTCAAAAAAATTTATCAGGGCCTGAATGCCCTCGCGCGGAGTTTTCGTGTCGCGATCGTCGGCGGGGATACGGTCAGGAGTAGAACCATTGTGATCAATGTTGCCCTTTTAGGTGAAGTGAACAGACGGCAACTTGTTTTAAGAAGCGGCGCGAAGGTCGGCGACCAGATTTTTGTGACCGGACCTTTGGGCCGCTCGTTTCAGAGCGGACGGCATTTGACCTTTACGCCCAGGATCGCCGAATCGCAATTTTTGGTAAAACATTTTTTGCCCACCGCCATGATTGATCTTTCGGACGGGCTGTCCTCTGATCTAGGACATATCCTAGATCAAAGTCGTGTCGCAGCGAGGATTTACGCGGACAAGGTTCCTTTAAATCCCCGCGCTACACTCCAGCAGGCGTTGACGGACGGCGAGGATTTTGAGTTGTTGTTTACGTTGCCCAAGAAAGAAGCGTCGCGTTTAGCGAAGACAAAATCCAAAGGGTGCGAATGGATTTGGATCGGAGAAATTGTTGAAAAGAAAAATGGTCTTATCTTGAGATCGAGGCACGGCCAAGAGACGCCGGTGCGCCGGAAGGGATTTCGTCATTTTTAAAGCACCTCCCCAACCTCCGGGGCTGGGAGGTAAGAGCGATGAATTCATTTGAAATCAAATCCAAAAATTTTCAGGAAACGATGCAGTGGGGCAAACGGTTGGCTGCGCACCTAAAGCCCGGCGACATCGTTTGTCTGTGCGGAGACTTAGGCAGCGGCAAGACGACCTTCGTGAAAGGGATCGCCCAAGGCTTGAAGATCAAACCGGACCAAGTCAGCAGCCCGACCTTTGTCTTGATGAACGCGTATGAAGGGCGGATGCCCATGTTTCACTTTGATTTGTACCGGATCGAACGGGAGGGAGAGATCTTGGGCCTGGGGTATGAAGAATTTCTCTACGGCGAAGGGGTTGCGGTCGTGGAATGGGCCGAACGGTTGGGCCATTTAAGTCCACAGGAAGCGTTGCGCATTGAGTTTGTGCATCAGGGCGGGGATGAGCGGTTGATTAACATTGCGGCGATGGGACAACGATATATTGAATTATTAAAAAGGTTAGCGGGTTAGCGAGTTCAACGAATTTTACGAGTTGGCTGGCCCCGTTGTTTAAATCGAGAACAGTCCAGATCAACTCGTAAATTCGCAAACTATGATTGAAAGAGTTAGCCCGTTGTCGAGTTTAGCGAGTTCAACGCGTTAATTGACCGGTCGCTCAATGACGCGAACTGTTGAGACCGGTCCGAAAAAAACTCGTAAAACTCGCCAACTCGTAAACGATATTATTATGAAATTATTATCCCTAGAAACCTCAACCAAGAATTTCAGCCTCGCGGTGAGCGACGGGACAAAAATTCTGGCCAAACGGAATATGCGTTTGACAGGCGTTTTGTCGTCTTCGATCATTCCCGGGATCCAGCATATCCTGAAACGCTCCGGCTTGATTTTAAAAGACATCGACGGCCTGGCCGTCGGACTTGGGCCGGGGTCGTTCACGAGTTTAAGGGTGGGGCTTTCCACGATCAAAGCGATGGCGATGGCCACACGCAAGCCGGTCGTGGGCATTTCCAGCCTCGATGCCCTGGCGATGAATGCGCCGTATGCAATCAACGACCAGATATGCACGATTTGCGACGCCCGGCGCAATTGGGTGTACGCGGCCTTTTACGAGCGGAGCGGATCAACGCTCGAACGCCGCGGCGATTATTTTCTGGGAACGATCGATGATCTTTTTGTGAAGATCAAAGAGTCGACGTTTTTGATCGGAGACGCGATCCCGCTTTTTGAGGAACAGATCAAGCGTTTGAGTGTTGAGAAAAAGAAGCAAATTCCGTTGGTAAATATCCGCTTGAGCGATCACGAAAAAGATTGGTTTCCCCAAGCGAGCCGGCTGGCCTTGCTTGCGCTACCGCGTTTTTTGAAAAACGAAACCGACGACATCTATACGATTGTGCCGTTGTATTTATTCCCGGAGGACTGTCAAATCCAGCGATGAGCTTAGCGACCCTTTATGATATCCATCAGGCATCTCTGTCCACTTGGGCGGAGGTTGATTTAAAGGCCATCAAACATAATTTGAATAAAATCAAATCACTGGCCGGCCGCCACACGGAAATTTTGTGTGTCGTCAAAGGCGACGCCTACGGCCACGGGATGGTGAAGGTGGCGACGCTGCTGGATGAATTGGGATTGGGGTTCTTTGGGGTCTCCGATATCGAAGAAGGAAAAATTCTGCGCCGGCACGGTATTAAAAAACCGATCCTTTTGTTTGAAAGCACCTTACCCGCCCAGGCGCAACAGATCATCGATTATAACCTGATGCCGACGGTCTGTACTCTGGAGATGGCCGCGGCCCTCAACCGCTACGCCGCCTCCCTGGGAAAGCGCGTGGACGTGCATATCGACATCGATACCGGGATGGGACGATTGGGGGTGTGGCATGAGGAGGCGTTTGATTTTGTGAAGAAGGTAATGCGCCTGTTGTCGATTTCGATCAAAGGGCTTTACACTCATTTTCCCGTCGCGGACACCAACCAGGCCTTCACCCGCAAACAAATCAAGATCCTTTATGATCTTGTGCGGCGTTTGGACCAGCATGGGCTCGTTGTTCCCTATATCCACGCGGCCAACAGCATGGGGCTGGCCGGCTACCACACGAAGATCCTCAATCTCGCGCGGCCGGGCCTGATGCTTTACGGCCTTTCTCCAACGGCGCAATTAAAAAATAAAATCAATCTCAAAGCGGTCTTGAGTGTTAAATCGAAAATTGTTTTCGTGAAAAATATCCGCCGCGGACAGGGGATCAGTTACGGTCACACCTTTGTGGCCCCCCGCAACATGCGGGTGGCCACGATCGCCCTCGGCTATAAAGACGGATATCTGCGATGCCTGTCTAATAAATCCGCGGTCCTGATTGCGGGCAAACGCTGCCCGGTCATCGGCCGGGTCACGATGGACCAGATCATGGTGGATGTCTCCAAACTTGCCTCGGTCAAAGTCGGCAGCCTGGCCGTGATCCTCGGAACCCAAAACCGCAACGCGATCTCCGCCGACGAACTGGCCGGCCACGCCGGCACGATCAGCTATGAAATCGTCTGCAGCCTGGGGAGTCATTTGCCGCGGGTGTATAAAATCTAAAAGATAAGAAATATTTTTTAATAAATTTTTTCGGATTAAGGTGTCCATGAGGATTAAAAATAATGTTTGATGTGAACTTATTTACGCAATTGATCGATCAGTTGGTAAGGCTTTGGGGTGCACGCGAACGAAACCGGCGCGAGTATTTCGACCGTTATGTTCAACCGGCCTACCAGACAGCCGAGCTGATTTATCAGGATTACAAATCTTTACTGCAGGAACTCCGCTTCAAGGTCATGCGTGGCAGAAGATGCGGTCCAATTAAGCGATTTCTGGAGGATCGTCGGAATAAGATTTTACCTGCCCGGAGCAAATTACGAGCTTTGATTACGCATCGGATCAGGGAAGGTCGATCAACTCGGTTGGAGGCCGGGATTCTTGGCCTCATGAGCGGTGCTATAACGGCGGTCGATGGCCCATATTTCCGAGTCTATATGTACAACAAGGACGACGCATCCATTCAATCCCAGGCAGACCGACACACCGTTTTGGATATTCTCCATAAATTAAACGTCAAGGACAGCGATCACTTATCTGAGGTTCTCCGTAATAAACTGATTGAGACGATCGATAAAAAATTAGATGGAATAGAACAATCTTGGCAGGATGTCGTCGGGGGATATGGAGAATTTGAGGCGGAGACATTGCCTCCCCCGAGTATAGGCAAGAAGGCCAGGGGGCCTCAAGAAGTCCAGAAATTGTACCATGAGGTCTGTCGGATGGCCCGGTCAGGAAAGTTCAACCGCCCAGTGGCTATCGAATTTGAGAATGCTGTGGCGATTATTTGTCCGGAGCTGACCGATCTTGCTCAAGAGATTCGGGAAACGATCCATGATTTAGATAACAGAGAACCCAACATCTCCTTGGATGACCTGACGATACGTCTCGTCAAATTTGAACAGCAGACGGCGCGTCTGGCACAGAAAAAAATGGTCAGACCTAATTCTGTAGAAAGAAAATAGGTGGGACCATTTTTATTTTACTTTCTAATCATTGTCGGAGATAGAGTGAATTGTCGGCACCCACCGACAATTGTCGGGCTTAGAATTTCGTCCTAATCAAATACACCGCCACCCCAAGAAAGACGATCGGCGCGATGCCGGCGGCCAGGAAGGCCGGGATCAGGTTTTGTTTGCCCATGGCCAGCCCGACGGATTTAATGACCTGAAATAAAAATCCGATCCCGATCGCGATCCCCAGAGACGAGAAGGTGACGGTCTTTCTTCGTCCCGCCGTCATCGTCAGCGGCATTCCAACCAGAACAATAATGATGTTGCCAAAGGGGAGCAGGAGCTTTTCGTAGAAATCCACCTTGAGGCTTTGCAGGGCTTTGGTCGCGCCGCTGTTGGAGAAGCGGACGATATAATCGTGCAGTTCTTTGGCGTTCATCGCCGAGACATTGAGCCTTTGGCGCAAAAAGTCCTGGGGCGTTTCTTTGATATCCATCAATTTTTCATCGTAATACTTGGTGTCGGTGGCCACGTTGATATTGACCGGGTCAAAGAGGTTGATTTGACATTGATAAAATTTCCAGGCGATCCCGGTCCATTTGCCGGTCAAGGCGTTGATTTTCTCGGA